>JAFXOC010000519.1 GCA_017529085.1 Selenomonadaceae bacterium
CATTTCCATCAAGAAATCCGGGTGCACAAGGTTATCCGCGTCAAAAATCACAACTCCGTCATAAGTCTTTTCCATCTTAAAGAGTTTATCGAACATCCACTCAAGCGCAAATCCCTTGCTCTTTTTCGTTTCGTCCCTGCGTTCATACACAATAGCGCCGCCGTTTTTCGCAACCTCAGCCGTATTATCGTCGCAATTATCCGCTATCACGAAAATATCGTAAAGTTTTCTGGGATAATTTAAATTACTAAGATTATCCACCAACTCGCCTATGACCGCGCTCTCGTTATGCGCCGCCACTATCACCGCAAAAGTGCTTTTAGGCGTTAAAATCTTTTCCTCTTTCCTCCTCCACATCCCGCAAAATCCTATCACGAAAAAATACAGAGTAAAAAGAAAAATAATCACCTGCATAGGTATCATAACCACATCAAAGGGGTGTTGCATAAATCTATCTCCCATTTTGTTTGCTTATTTCTTAGAAAAAAGCGTATAAAGAGAATTTAAAATACCAAAGAGAGCGTAAGCGGAAAAAACTGCGGTCAAAACGGCGTACAAGAGCGCGTCTCTGCCGAGATAGATTATTCCGACGAGAAAAACCGCCGCCGCAATTTTAGGAATGAGGTAAAGTTTTTCGCCGCCGCCCTTAAAATCGGGATAATGCACATGGCTTACCATTAGATAAGCCACTATAAGCATCGTCACGGGATATACATAGCCGAACGCTTCGGGCTTTATCGACAGAGCCGACAAAAGCATTGTACTCGTTGCGACAATGCAACCTCCCGCTGGAATGGCAAGTCCCATAAAGAAGCCGTGCACAACGTTTGTATTTACGTTAAACCTTGCCAAACGCCACATACCGCAAAGAGCGAACACAATAGCAACCGCTTCGCCGAAATGACCGTAATTTGAAAGAGTAAACTTATAAGCCAAAAGCGCGGGAGCGATACCGAACGAACCCAAATCGCAAAGAGAATCCATCTCTTTTCCAAGTTCGCTGGACACTCCGAAAAATCTCGCCGCGCGCCCGTCTAAACCATCCGCTACCAACGCCAAAAGGATAAATAACGAAGCCCATAAATAATTGCCGTTGAAGGTGGATATTATAGAACACATCCCAAAAACCAGATTCATTGATGTGCAAGCGTTCGGTATCAGATGTTTCATGCCTCTTCCACTATCCTTCCAAGCACCGTTTTACCGCCCGTAACCTTCTCGCCCTTTTTTACCAAAACTTCAACATCTTTAGGCATAACTATCTCAAGGCAAGAACCAAATCGTATCATTCCATACAGTTCGCCTTGCTTTAAATTATCGCTCAAAGTCACCCAAGACACGATGCGCCTTGCCAATATCCCAGCTATCTGCGTCACCGTTATCCTCAATCTGTCGTTTTCTATCCCAATCAGATGATGTTCGTTCTCGTACCCGACAGAATCTTTATAAGCCGGTCTAAAACGCCCGCATACATATTTTTGATATTTTATCTCCCCGTCTATGGGGCTTCTGTTCACATGAACATTAAACACGGACATGAAAACCGTTATCTTATTGCCCGCGCCTTTCAAAAATTCATCGTACTCGACTTCGCTTATATCTTGCACCGTACCGTCAGCCGGCGACAACACATGAGCCTCGTTCGCCTCTATCTTTCTTTTGGGATTTCTGAAAAAATACGCGAAATAAACGGCAAGGACCCCCGGGGGTATCGCCGCATAAGGATTTACAAAAATGCCCAATATAACCGCCAACCCAACGGCCGCGCCTATAAACTTATATCCTTCGCTTACTATTATCCCCACATCCTCACCTCCTTCGTTGGGGCTCCGCCCAGCGGTCAATGTCATCCAATCACACTTCGCCTTCGGCTTGCGTTCTTGGGACATTTTCGCACGGGAAGCATTAACAACGCTAAAGCGTCGATGCTTCTCCAAAACCCCGCAAGGGGCGCTGCCCCTTGACCCTGCCAAAGGAGCTTCGCCCCTCTGGACTCCCGATTAATTGATTTTTATTTTTTACTTAAAGTTAGAGCCAAATCGTATTATAGACAAAAATTTTTGCTTTGTCTATAATTACTTATTTTTTGATTTCAACACTTCAACGGCGAATTTTGGCAACGCCATAAGCCTTCCTATTCTGCTCGGCTGCATTAAACCCCTGAAAAGCCATTCCAATTTTGCCTTTTGCATCCAAAGCGGAGCTCTTTTCATTACCCCCGCCATTACGTCAAAAGTCCCGCCCAATCCCATCGCCAGCGGCGCTTCGGTTTCCTTTTGATGCTCGAAAAGCCATTTTTCCTGCTTAGGCACCCCCAAACAAGCGAACAAAACGTCCGGCTTTTTCTCTTTTATGTCTTCAATTATCCTCTTTTCTTCTTCGTTATCAAAAAAGCCGTCGTGAAGTCCCACTATCTCTATTCCCTCATAGAGAGACTCCGCCTTTATTTTGGCTTTTTCCGCAACCCCAGGCGCAGAACCGAAGAAATATAGCTTTAAACCCAATTTTGGCGCAATCGCCATTATATTTTGCGCCAAATCGTAGCCCGCAACCCTTTCTTTCATTTCATAACCCAAGGTATTTGCCGCCCAAACTGCGCCCGCGCCGTCCGGCACTACGAGCGCCGCAGAATTTAGCGCTTTTTTTAGTTCTTCGTCCTTAGTCGCCCTTAAAATCATTTCGGCGTTAGCCGTAGCTATCATTTTAGGTTCCCGTTCCTCTATAATGGAACAAGATGCCGCTACAGCTTCATCCATGGTCACTATATCTACTTTTACACCTAAAATATCGGCTTTTCCCATCTATCTCTATCCCCAAATTAATCGGCAAGCGCCAAAAGCTTGTCCCGCATCTCTTTTACCGGTTTATATATCGCTAAATAATCCCCATCCTGATTCTTTCTCAAAAGTTCCGTTAATTCCGCAAGAGGTTTATACATAGGCATAAGCGCCAAATTACCCACAACGCCTTTTAATGCGTGCGCCGCCTCAAAGCCTGCCTTTGTATCTTTCGCCTCCAATACGCTCTCTATCGTATCGAAATATTCGTTGGAAAGCCCCATTTTAAGCATCTTAAAATAAAATTCCTCTTTGTTCATACACCTTGCCAAGCC
Source organism: Selenomonadaceae bacterium (assembly GCA_017529085.1). Classification (GTDB taxonomy): domain Bacteria; phylum Bacillota; class Negativicutes; order Selenomonadales; family Selenomonadaceae; genus RGIG9201. The sequence goes on from JAFXOC010000519.1 coordinate 3,113, forward strand.
ATCCTTCGGATCTATGCCGAATTCCTTCAAAGTTTCAAAAGTAATCATAAAAAAACCCTCTTTCAAAAAAATCTATGGAAAAAGTTGCTCCTTAGAGTTATAATGAAATTATGAAACAAAGGAGCGAAAGAAATGAAAAAAATACTTATCGTAGACGATATGGCTGTATCGTTGCTTATGACCGAAAATATCTTATCCACCCAATACGATGTGGTTTGCGCCTCTTCAGGCGAAGAGGCGATGAAAGTATATGAAAAGGAACATCCCGATATGGTGCTCTCCGACCTTCGTATGCCAAAAATGTCCGGCTATGAGCTTCAGCTTGCCCTGCAAGAAAAGCACCGCGAAAAAATTCCCTTTATGTTTATGACCGCCGACCAAGCCGAGGAAACTGAAAGCCAAGGCTTTGACAACGGCGCGATGGATTTTATCAGAAAACCGTTCCGCGCAGACGTACTCCTTCGCCGCGTCGCCAACATTTTGCAAACGGTAGACCGCATACAAGGCTTAAAAAAGCACGCTTCCATTGACTCATTAACGGGACTTTTAAACAAGAGTTCATCGGAAGAAGAATTAGCGAAAATTTGCAGAACCACCGCCGGCGCGCTTATGATGATAGACCTTGACAGTTTTAAGCTGGTAAACGACATACACGGACATTCCATGGGGGATAAAATTCTTATCAGCTTTGCGGACATCATAAGAGACGCGCTTCGCCCCGCAGATATTATCGGTCGCATGGGCGGCGACGAGTTTATCGCCTTTTGCCACGGTATGCTTGACGAGAATGGAGTTTCCGTTAAATCCGACTTTATAAACGAAAATTTGGTGAAATCCGCTAAAGAACTCATGGGCGAAGATATGAACATCCCGCTTGGCGCGTCTATAGGTTGCGTTTTTGTCCCAAGGCACGGCGTAGATTTTGAAGAATTATACAAAAAAGCGGATAAAGCCCTTTATACCGTAAAGCAAAACGGCAAACACGGTTACAACATATATAAGGAAGAAATCGAACC
>JAFXOC010000520.1 GCA_017529085.1 Selenomonadaceae bacterium
GGATAAATTGTAAATTAAACCTTTTGGCGCCGTGCCAAAATCAGCTTCCCTAAGTTTAAATTCAAAGGTGTTGACCGCAGATTGCAACAGTTCCCTGTCAATTCCGTTTTCGACAAGATTTTGAAAAGTTTCGTTAACGGTTTTTAAAAATTCGTTGGCTTTTTCGGCTTCTGAATTATTTAAAATAATGCTGAAAAACGGCTCTAAAATTTCAGCTTCGTAATTACCTTCCACTTCTTTGCCGAGACCTTTTTCTATGAGAACCTTTTTTAGTGGGGAAGAGGAGCTGTCTATAAGCGCGTGTTCCAAAATTTGAAGTCCCAACGCAGTTTCGTTGTCAAGCGCGTCGCCGGTTTTATAATTTAAACTCAAAAAAGTTTTTTCGGCAGTGTCTTCGTCTTCTCCGCATGGATAAAAATCCTCAAAAGTTTTTATGCCGTCAAATTCTTGTTGCCTAGCTATCTCGGAGTTTATTTCGATTTTGTCGAATTTAGACAGATATTCGCCGTTTATATATGCGAGAGTTTCATCAATATCCACGTCTCCGTATAAATAGATATAACTGTTTGATGGATGATAATATTTTTCGTGAAACGCAAGAAAATCCTCAAGGGTAAGAGAAGGAATGGCATCCGGGTCGCCGCCGGATTCAAAGCCGTAAGCCGTATCAGGGTAGAGCGATCGCATGATTTTTTCGGATAACAGCGAATCGGCGGAGGAGAGAGCGCCTTTCATCTCATTGTAAACGACGCCGGACAATATGAGTTCATCATCTTTTATTTCATAATGCCAACCCTCTTGCATAAGAATTTCTTTTTCATCGTAAATTTTTGGATAAAAAACAGCGTCCAAGTACACGTCCATCAAATTACGAAAATCCTTTTGATTGCGACTTGCTACGAGATATACCGTCTTATCGGGATAAGTCATTGCGTTCAGGAACGTGTTTAAAGAGCCTTTCACCAACTCAACAAAAGGCTCTTTTAAGGGATATTTTCTGGAACCGCAAAGGCAAGAATGTTCCAATATATGCGCAACTCCGGTGTCGTCCGTGGGAGGAGTGCGAAAAGCTATGGAAAAAACTTTGTTGTCATCGTCTGTTTTTATGAAAAAAAGTTTTGCGTCAGTTTTTTCGTGGACGAACAAATAACCTTCTCCGTCAACTTCCTTTATGGGAGTGATTTTTATTAATCTAAATCCGTGAATTATCTCGTTGACTTCCATCAAATACCTCCAAATTTAAAATTCAATTCCCGCTTGCGCCGCAATCCCGTTTTCGAATGGATGCTTTACGCATTTTATATCGCTTACCAAATCGGCTTTGTTTATAATCGCTTCGCTTGCGTTGCGACCCGTTAAAACCAGATGAATGTTTTCGGTTTTTCGGTCAATCAAGCTAAAAATATCATCTTCGGATAAAAGTCCGAACTTTGCGGCGTATAAAATTTCATCAAGTATAACCATATCCCAATTGCCGGATGTAACTTCTTTCATTGCTTGATTTAACGCATTAATCGCGGCTTTTTTGTGTTCGTCCTCGGTTTTTGAACCTTTTTTGGTAAATCCTTCGCCTAACTGCCTTATCTCGATATATCCAAAGTTATCGGTTGTTTCAGATATTTCCGAGAGTTTTTGCAAGGCGTAAAGTTCGCCGCTATCTCTGCCGCCTTTGATAAACTGCAATATTAAAACGCGAAATCTACGTCCGAACGCTCTAAGCGCGAGACCAAACGCGGCTGTGGTTTTACCCTTGCCTTCGCCGGTAAAAACTAAAGTCAGTCCTTTTTTATAATTATTTGCTTGTTTTTCCGCCATATAACTTCTCCAAAAACATATATTAATAATACTTCTAAAAAAACAAAAAAATTCCTGCCTTGAATTAAATTTTTCTGTAGTAAACGAAAAAATGTTTGTACTGTACGTTGCTTTTCCGCCCGCAGGGTAGGGGAGTCAAATAAAAAACGGAATATCTTTTACTCAACTTTCCCAGCAAAAATCAGCCAGCAAAGCCTTGATACACGCGCTTTGACCGGCAATCCAATAAATAACTTTACTTTTGATGGCTTTTGTGTTCTCTACCCCCCATTCGTTTATGATTTCCATAAAAAGAGCCATCAATGAAGCTAACGCTTCTGTTAGCTCCATATCTTGCACATCATCGCAAATA
>JAFXOC010000521.1 GCA_017529085.1 Selenomonadaceae bacterium
AACAGAGAATACGGCTGGACAAAATTTATGGTCGTTGTGCCGAGTATCGCTATTCGCGAGGGCGTGCGTTTTATATTTTCCCATTCCGCTTTGAGAGAAGGTTGGGACAATCCCAACGTATTTCAGATTTGCGCTTTAAAACACGGCGGAAATTCTCCCACGCAAAAGCGTCAAGAGGTAGGGCGCGGACTTCGCCTCTCTGTAAACGCACGAGGAGACAGACAAGATGAAAGCGTTTTAGGAAGTCAGGTGCAAAAAGTAAATCATTTGACGGTAATAGCCGCCGACGGTTACAAGGATTTTGTAACGGGCTTGCAAGAAGGCATAACGGAAGATTTATACGACCGTCCGAACGGCAGCTTTGATCCGAGCGTTTTGCAAGAAATGGCTCAAGACGGGCGTGAAACAAAAGTTACCGATAATCCATTGAACGATAACTTTTATAAGGACGAGTTTAAAAAGTTATGGAATCTTATAAACCATAAATACGCCTATACGGTGGAATTTGACGGCGAAGAGCTTATTAAAAAGGCGATCGCCCATATAAACGAAAAAATGTTTGTAACTCGCCTTCAATATACGGTAACGGTAGGAAAGCAAATCGAGGATTTAACGGCGGATAAGTTAAAAAGCGGCTCTGCGTTTAAAGAAGCCAAAAGCGAAACTCGCACTTTAAATTTAAGCGGAGGTTCGACGGTAAAATACGACGTTATAGGAAAGATAGCCGAAGGAACGAAGTTGACCAGAAGGAGCGCGGCAAAAATTATAGCGGGGATTCGCAAAGATATTTTCGATATGCTGAAAAACAACCCGGAAGAATTTATCACAAAAGCGATACGGCTTATTAACGAGGAAAAAGCCACGATGATTGTGGAGCATATAACCTATAACAAAACCGAAGGAGTTTACGACAGCGCAATATTTACCGCCGAAAAAAACAGCGATTTTTCAAAAGGTTATCGCGCCAAAAAGAACGTGCAGGATTATCTCTTTACGGACGGCTACGCAAAAGACGGAAAAAGCGTGGAACAGCGTATGGCGGAAGATATGGATATAGCCGAAGAAGTAAGCGTTTACGCCAAACTTCCGAGAGGTTTTAAGATACCGACGCCGGTCGGAAACTATTCTCCCGACTGGGCTATAGCGTTTAACAAAGGCAAGGTTAAACATATTTTTTTCATAGCCGAAACAAAGGGAACAATGGACAGTTTAAACTTAAAACCCATTGAACAGGCAAAAATCAAGTGCGCCAAAAAACTTTTCGCAAATTTGAACGAAAACGACGTAGTGTATCACGAAGTGGACAGCTATCAAAGTCTGCTGGATATTATGGAAACATTATAATAAAAAGGCGATTATCATTATAATTCATAATTCATAATTCATAATTTATAATGACAATCGCCTTTTTTAATAATTTATTGGTTGCAAATATGTATTGAGGACTCAAATGATAATGTAGTACGCTCTGATTGTGAAAAAATTACAGTTTTTCAATAAACCACCCATGATAAACCTCGCGAATTTTTACAAAACCATCGGAAATAAGCGGTTCGACAAATTTCTTTACTTCCTCCGTATCGCTCAAATCAAAGGCTTCACCTACCTCTATGGGAGAAATTAGCGGATGCCTTATTAAAAGTTCCCGTAAATTTTTCATCGTTGCGGGTATGGGCTGAGGTTTTATCTTTTCCAAGGATACTTGGGCGATTATCTCCGCAAATGTATCGTATCCTATTAAACCTTGAACCAACATTCTTTTTTCACCGTATTCAAAAAGATATGACGGCAAAGAACGCAGTCCATATTTCTGCCCTAATGCAAAATCACTTTCCAACGCTTTTTTTGCCGTTTCGCCGTCAAAATGCAACATAAAATCTTTTGTGTCAATTCCTGTTTTGTCGGCTACTTTTAATATTTCTTCTCTACGCGTTGTAGGGCGGCAGTCCACTATTGTGGCGTAACGAAGATTGTATAAAAACAAATCGGCTT
>JAFXOC010000522.1 GCA_017529085.1 Selenomonadaceae bacterium
AAATCTTTCAAATCTTCTATTTTGGTTTTGTGTTGGACAGCGACAACTTTTGTGGCGAAGTCTTTTAGCGTTTGACGCTGCGCCGGAGAAAGAGCGATGTAAATTTTCATTATCGCCTTATCTTCCTCGCTTAAAGTTTCATCGTTTAAGAGTTCGGATAAATCTCCCGTATCTTGCATATTTCCTTCGCCGGATTTAAGCCAGTTATAGGAAATATGAAGTTTCGTTGCCATAAGCTGCAAGAACACATCGTTCGGGATAACTCGTCCTTGTTCGTATGCGGCAATAGTATCTCTCGTTGTTCCTAAAAATTCGGCTAGTTTGTCACGACTTTTAAATCCCGCTTCTTTACGAGCCATTTTTATTCGTTCGTGCAACTCCATAATTATCAACTCCTTCTTTTGCGGTAAATTATAGCAAAAGAAAATCTGCTTGTAAACATATTTTTTAAATTATCTGTTGACAAGCAGAAAACTTTATAATATTATATTCTTGCAAACAGATTTTAGGAGAAATATTTATAAGAGGTGATAATGTGGCGAAGGAAAGAGAAATGACGGAATACGAAAAGGCAATAGAAATGGGGAAGGAAGTCGCAGAAATCTTCAAACGGCTCAATTTTGAAGGGAAACGGGCGATTTTCTACTACGGACAAGGTTTACTTGTAGGCGGTATGGAAGAACACAAACTTCCGAAGATTATTTTATAGGGGGATGTCTATGATACGAATGATAGAGGTTATGGAAAAAGCGATTGAATTAGCGGAAATTCCCGCTATCAGGAAAAACTTAGATAAAATGCGGGAAGATGATCCGACAATGGAAAAAGGTATAACATACCTATATAACCTTGCGGAAAAAGCGTTAGAAGTAAATCGACTTTCAAAAAAAACAATGAATTTAAGAATTGCCGGAGCGTTAAGGAGAAGTGAGAATGGATAAAAAGGTATTACCAATTCCTTGCACGGACATAAAACCTAAAACACTAAGAGAATGGTTCGCTCGTATTGACGATAGGCTAAACTCATTTAAAGAAGATTTAATTTCAACCAATGCTCCGGGATTAGACACCGAAATGGACAGTTGGGTAGATACTGGCGGTATTCTTGTAGAAAATAGCGCGACAGCTTTAATAACTGAAATTACATCTATGCTTGAAGATATGGGAATTGACGAAAAATACCGTCAAGAAGCGCAAGCAAGATTAAATGAAAAAAACCGTATGCAAGGTAGGTTTAAGTAAAGATTGATTTTTGCTCGTGTCCACAAAAGCTAAGGTTTGTGGGCATTATGGAGAAATCAATCTCCAATGCAGACAAGTGTGGGTTTTGGTGATGTTGGAATAGGAGGAAAAATATGTGTTCAACTTTGGCTCATTACACAGGGGGAAACAAAGGTTGGGGAACAATGGTATATTGTTGCGATATTTGCGGGGAAGAAGTCGCAGAATATCTCTGTGACAAAGACGGGATTCCAACGGAAGCGTTATACGATAATTGTGAATCACATAAGTGTAGCTGTTAGGAGGAAAAGAAAATGGAAAAAACGGCTTATAAAGTTATAACTTACGAGGATAGCCAAGGCGACAAGAACAAAATTGAGTATGACGAATTTACAAACAAATACTATGTGATGCGTACAGTTAGAGATGACGAAGGAGGCATTGATTATTGGGAAGCAAATGAAAAATTCGATTCCAAAAAACACTTCTCGGAACTTGCGGAGGAATTGGAAAAATACGCTAAAGACAATGATTGGCGTGTTTTGGAAACACAAATAATTGATTAAGGAGCGTACATTATGAGAATCACATATTACTGCTTCCCTAAAGAAATGCCTTTGAAAGACAGAGCCTTCGCATATTTTCAAGATGTGGAAGGACGGGAAGATTTAGAGGAAATAGCGGAAGAACTGGTGGTTACGCCGGACGAAAAGATAGAAGATCGCTGTCCTATGGAAGTTGAATGTTCGGTTTCAATGGCGAAAAAGCTATTGAAAGCCTACGGTGGCGAAGCGTACACGCAACATTTTGAGCGTGACGGAGGATTGTTTGAAACAACGCCTGTGACGCTAAAAGGCAACAATTCTCGCTTCAAGTACAATCGACATTTATAGACATTTATAAGGAGATTGATATGTTTATCCATTTTAACAATCATCTTATAAACTTAGACTGCGTGAAAACCATTGATTATATCCCTGCGACAATGGAGGATTTAATTATGGATAATCTAACCGCAGAGGAAATAAGCAATAAATGTGACAACCTAAAAATAACTCTTTACTTTACGGACAACACAAAATCGCATTTTTTCGCAGAAGAAAGTTTCCTAGAGGCGTTAATGAAAACGCTAAAAGTAAAAACCATAGATTTCTAAAGGAGGTCGATTATGAGATTATGGGAATTGCGAAAAAAGAAAGGATTTACCCAAAAAGAATTAGCCGAAACACTACATATTTCGCCAATGAGCGTGTATTTTTGGGAAAAGGGCATAACATATCCCCGTAGAGAAAAAATAAAAAGGCTCGCCAATATTTTTGAGTGTAGCCAACAGGAGATCCTAAATGTTTTGGAAGAAACAGAGATGTATAACAGGAGCAGAAGTTTTGCAGATAAGGAGAAGGTATGAAAAGAAAACTAAATAAATCATTCCTTTTCGGTTCTTTAATCGGATGCGTTATAGGAGCCGCTTGCATAGCGCAAACGCCTAGCGAAAAGGAAATACAAATGCACCATGTACGCACTAACGAAACATTGTGGGGGATATGCCAGACATTCTACAATGAGAACGATGTGGATATGTACTTTCTGGAATTTATGTACGAGGTGGAGCAGGAAAACAAATGGTTGAAAGATGTGAACTACAGACTTCAACCAAACGATGTGATTAAAATTCCTCATAAAAAAAATCTCCGCGCTTCTGGGAAAAGTGCAGAGAAGATTTAAGAAATATCAACATAAGTGATTATAAAGCATTTTGAGAAGGCTGTCAATTTAAGTTTAACTATGAATTTGAAAATCCCGTCCATATCGGACGGGATAGAAAGGAAAACATATATGCCTATAATGATAAGTCGTGAGGATATAGCGAACAGAAAAAGGCAATATCCCGCCGGAACGAGAATCAAACTGATTTCAATGAACGATTCACATTCGCCGCCTAAAGGAACTGAAGGAACGGTTATCGGCATAGACGGCAAAGGCTCGATTATGATGATATGGGACAACGGTCAAGGATTAAGTCTTTTAATAAGCGATAAATTCTCTGTAATTAAAAGGAAGGATAAATTTTGAAAATAACATACTATCGGTTCGATGATGAAATTTCCTTGCGTAAAAGAATATTGATTTATATGCAAGAAGTCGAAGGGCGAAAAAATGTAACGGATATTCCCGAAAATATGGCTTTTGAAAAATACGGAAGATTAAATAAAAGCTATCCGCAGGAAATTCAATGCTCAACGCCAGTAGCGAGGAAACTTTTAAATCTTTACGGTGGTGACGCATATATAGAGTATATCGACCGTGAAGGAAATTTGCTTCACACATCTCCTATAACGCCGATAATGGCAAGCAGAAGCGATACTGGGTACAAGTATTTGTAAAATTTGGAGGAAGCGACATGAAAAAAACAATAACTATGCAAAGCAAATTATCTTTTTTGGTTGATTATCCCGACAAAGACGGCTCTTTAATCCGTGATCCTCGTTATGAGGATTGTAACGGTAGGACGCTTCAAGATTTGCACGATAACTACGAAGGAACCTATATATCCCATTCTAATATAGATAAAATTGCGTTTGACACAGCGTTTTCACTATTTTCAAACGGCAAAAGTGATTATCAGGTAATTTACGATATATCAAATCCTAACGGTGAAAAATATTTTTGTGATTTAGCATTAAAAATCGGCGATGAAACCGATGAAAACGGCATAGCGAAACTATATATCCTTACTTGGGAAATAACCAATCCGATAGCAAATAAAGCCGCCAGAAAATTCGATTGGCAAAATTTCAAGGTTAAAGAGTGCCAAAATGCTCGTTTCGTGCTTATAGAATAAAGAATAAAAGACAAATTCCCTATCTGCGGTATTTTTAATGCCGGAGATAGGGAGAAAATCGGAGGAAACATATTGGAAGATAAAATTTTAAAGCAATTACAAAAAAAATTTCCTAAAGGAACAAGAGTCAAATTGCTTTCGATGGAAGATCCGCAAGCGCCGCCTGTGGGAACGATCGGCGAAGTTTGGGGAGTGGAAAAAGACGCTATCAGGGTAAAGTGGGAAAACGGATCGGATTTAAGTCTGATTTTAGACTTGGATTCGTTTCGGGTGATATAAGGGAAAAGGTGAGGACATGAACATAGACCTTGCGATAGAAAAAACCATAAGAAAAGAGATACAAGCAAGTTTTAAAAGCGAATTTAAAAACTTTACCGAAATCATAAGAAGCATAATAGTGGAGGAATTGAAGAACATAGCGCCAAATGGGGAAAATCTGGACGATGATCTTATTACCGTAAGAGAAGCAAGGGAAAAAACAAAATTAAATCCTACGGAATTTAAGAAATTGGTAGATAACGGAACAATCAAATATAAAACCTCGCCGAAGGGCAGGAAGAAAATTATAAAATCAAGCTTAATCGCATATATAAGAGGACAATAAAAAAACCTCGCGATTCTGGCTAAGAAATCACGAGGCGGTGTTCCTGAAATCCCTTTCAGGAACTGGACTATTGCTAAAATGATAATATCACAATATTTTAGGTTTGTCAAAGGTTTTACGCTAATTTTAAGCATTTTTTCGCATTTTTTCGTATATTTATCGTATATTTTTCCATATTTTTATATATTTTTCCTTTTCGGTTCAAAAAAACATTGTTGCAGAGGTGTAAATATGGTTGATAGAGTGCAAGAACTGTTGAAAGAGAACGAAAACTTAAAAAGAATAATACAGAACAATCACATTTACACGCTTGATGATCAAATAGCGCAGTTTATTTCGTTATGTATGGTTCACATGAAGCGAATAATAACCGAACTTCGGTTAGAAGAATATGATCCAAAGAATATAGAACGCATAAAGCGGCTTATGAATTTCTTTGAAAATCTAAAGCAGGAAGTTGAAAAAAATATTTATGCGATAGACACGCTCCATTCTCTATCTTTGGACATCAAACAAACATTCCTGAAAGGATGGTTAAACAAAATGAAAACGGTCAGCTTCATCAATTTTAAAGGCGGGGTGGGAAAAACCACAATAAGCGTAAATACGGCTTATGCTCTAAGCAACACGCTTGAAAACATCAAGGTGCTTTTTATCGACAACGACAAGCAGGGCAACGCTTCAAACTGGCTAGGCGCAGATTTATCCAAAGGAAGTATCGCTCATTTAATGATGGGCGATGCAACGGTCAAGGAAATTATTCAGCACACGAATTATCAGAACATGGATTTAATTCCTGCGGATAACGGTCTTATAGATGTGCAATCCGCTCTCATAAAGAACGAGAGCGTAAATCAAGCGACAATCCTAAAAAACGCTTTAAAGGCTGTTGAAAAAGATTATGACATTTGTATCGTAGATAACCCGCCGGATATAAATGTGTCGGTGCTTAACGCTCTGGCTATCACCGATGAAGTTGTGATTGTTACGACTCCCGATCCCGATTCGCTTTCGGGAGCGGATCAAATGTTAAAGCAAATAAATATGGTAAAGGCGTTGAACAAACGCTTAACCATACGGGGGATTTTGGTAAATTCCTATACAAGCGATGATTCGACATTCACGGCGCTTGACGATTTAAAAGGGTACGAATTGCCAATATTCAAAACCAAAATTCACTATGCCACGAAATCGGCTAAAAAGAATTTGATTTTAGCCAGAAGAAGCAATAAAACGATATTCGAGCAATATCCGAATTGCCTTGTGGCGAGGGATATTTGGCAATTCACGAAGGAATTATTGTATATAAAATAAGGAGCGGATATAAATGAAACAGTATGCGGGTAATATCATGGCATATCTTAACGATTCCACTAAGGAAAATATAGCGGAAAACGAACATTACACGGTAGAACTTATAGACGCTTACGACATTGTCCCTAACGACAGGAATTTCTACGGGATAAGGGATATAGAATCCCTTGCGGCGAAAATGGCGCTTTCGGGTCATGTATCTCCTTTAGAGGTTATCAAAAGAGAGGATGGCAAGTATACCCTGATTTCCGGGGAACGCAGAAGGGCGGCGGTACTTTTACGCTATGAAGCGGGAGAAATAAAATCCTCGGAAGTACCGTGTTTTGTGAGGAAAGACTTCATGGAAAACGAAAAATTAACCGCAAAACAGGTCGAAATGATAAATATAATCTGCTCCAACAGTTACAGAACCAAAACGCCTTTCGAGGAATTGGACGAGATATTAGAGTTAGAACCTATTGCGAAAGTCTATTACGAAGAAGAAAGAAAAAACAAGAACTACGGCGATGGCGGGGAAGATTTTCGGGAATTTTTCGCAAAGAAGTTCCTTGGGATTCCGACAACCACACTTCAAAGAACGCTTGCGTTAAGGCATTTGGTAGCCGAAGCAAGGGAAGTCTATAAACAGGTGCCGATTCCGAAAACCACATTATCGGAACTGGCGTACAAGAAAGAGGAAATCCAAAGAGAAATTTTAGATCAAATTTTAAAAGGCGAATTAAGAGGTACGAAGCAAGAGGTCAAAGGCTATAAAGCGCAGGACGATAACGCCGTAGAAGAAAATAAAACCGATAACGGAGAAATTTCAAACGGCGAAAACAATGAAATTCCTAACAACGAAACGGAAGATTCTGCTCCCGTTAAGGAAGAAGATAAAGTCGAGGACGATAACGCCGATGTAGCCGACAATACCGAAACAAACGATTCTGTTTCGGAGGTTAAAGAGGATGCTTCGGGCAGCGATAATAGCGAAAGCGATCAAGACGATAACAAAATCGCTGATAGTGATAACAATAACGGCAAAGTTGCTGACGAAAGCAATGAGGAAAATAGCGAAAATAGCGAGGATAAGGAAAATGACCAGTTTGACGGGGAAGAAGAAGTACCTTCTGACGATACTGACGAGGAAAATCAAGAAGAAGATATTTCCGATGAATCAACGGAAGAAACGGAAGAACCGCAA
>JAFXOC010000057.1 GCA_017529085.1 Selenomonadaceae bacterium
TAAATAATTCAGATTTTATTTACGCATAATTATACATACGAACATCTAGTTTATCGATATAAAAATATTATCTTTTTATAAAAAACAATTCAGATGTTTGGTTTATGAAATTTTCTTTTAATTTAATAAGAAAATTAAACAAATATTTTGTAATGGAGGTCACGACTATGGCTAGGGGTCTTAAAGAAGATGCTCCGTATGCTGATTTTGCCAAGCGACTACGAAAAATCAGACGCGATAGAAAAATGACGCGTATCGTATTTGCAGAAAAATGCGGTCTCGTTCCTGCTACGGTTTTAAATTATGAGAACGGCAAACGAATTCCCGCTGCCGATATGGCGGTAAAAATGGCAGAAGTTTTAGATATTACAGTTGGCGAGTTAATGGGTGTCGAAAAGGACGAAGATACTAAGCGCACGAAAGCCGCCATAAATCGTATCAGAGAAATGTATGGTAATAAACCAGCCAAACAAGCGGAAGAAATGTTATACAGCACGGAACGTTTGTTTGCAGATGGCGACCTCCCGCCCGAAACTCAAGAAGATTATATTTTAGAAATGCAGAAACTTTTTATTTTTGCCACAGAGAAAATTCGCGAAAAAATAACGCCTAACAATATCGCACTAAATAAATAATGGCAACAACCCGAAAACGCTTAAAACAAATCAACGATATCGACAAAAACAGCAACTAATACCAAATAAGCGTAAAAAAGGCAGGGGGGTAAATAATGCCGCAAACAGCTAACAGACAGTTAAAAAAATCAAGTCCATATACCGCAGTAATGACGCGGGAGCAGTTTTTATTTTACGAAACGAGAACCACGGCAAAGTTAATGGATAGCGGATTAGAAAGGGAAGAAATCGTAAATAAAATTATTTCGGAAAATCTTTTTCAATATCCGACGGAAAAATCGGTAAAACAGATGTCGCTTGCTTGTATGCGTCGATTAGACGCTCTAAAAGATAAACATTTGATAACCGCTATAGCAGAGGAACCGAGCAATGTGGCAAAACAAATATGCCTATACGCGATGATGCGAGAATATCGTTTGTTATGGGATTTTATGATAACTGTTATAGGCGAAAAATATCGTACTCTTGACAGAACTTTTAGCAAATCTGATTTAAATGTCTTTTTTTTACGACTTCAAGAACAAGACGATTGGGTTGCATCGTGGAGCGAAAATACAATCGTTAAACTAAAACAAGTACTGATGAAAACATTGGTCGAGAACGAATATTTGGATAATATTAAGGCGGAGCGTTTAAATCCTGTGCTTATCAGTCCGATTTTGGAAGACGCAATCAGAAGCGCCGGACAAGAAATAGCTCTTTCGGCGTTTAATTGTTTTGTGTAATGCAGGGAGATATTCTAAATGAGCAATTTGAATGAGCGTCTTGATTCTCTGAAAAAACTCTTGCAGAGCCAAGAATTCCTCGAAGGAAGAGGACTGTCCAATGAGGTAAATATTCGCATTTTTTGCTATGACCCAAAAGATGAAATGACTGTCCGTCATTTCACGGGCAAATTGACATCAGATGAGAACTTGTCCTGCCACATTATAGAATACAATCTCTATCGCGTATTTCTTTCGATTTGCGATGAAAAACGCATTACCGAAAAAATCCCTGATCTTGAGGATAAAAAGGGAAGTAAGTTTGTTTTAAGTCACATAGAGCGTATCGCAAAAAATGTAAACTTTATCGAAAAAATGAAGTACGAGCCGCATAATGTTGGGGACGTAATTCTTATTACGGGCGTAGGAGAGGCGTTTCCGTTTATCCGCGTCCATTCGCTGTTGGACGCTATGCAGCCGCATTTTTCAGATGTGCCTATCGTTGTTATGTATCCGGGAACTTTTGACGGTCGCTATGTAAAATTATTCGATAGGCTTACGCCCAATCCTTATTATCGGGCATTCAATATTGTGTAAAGAGAGGAATCGCAATGATTATTGAAAAAATGTTCGCCGAGGATATTAACCGCAAAATCAACGGCGTTGTAAAAGTGGAGCAGGACGAACATCAAGTTCTTGTTCAAGAGCTTGACGAGTACATCATAACAAAAGAACTCAAAAAACATTTCATCGACTTTTTTAATAACTACGGCGATTCTTTCAAAGAAAACACATCTGACATCGGCGTATGGATTTCCGGCTTCTTTGGCAGCGGTAAATCTCACTTTTTAAAAATACTCTCATATCTGTTGGAAAATAAGGAAGTGCAAGGCATAAAAACCGTGGAGCGTTTCCGCAAAAAATTTGAAGACGATGCCGCCACTTTTATGATGATTGATAACGCTACTCGCGGAAAAACGGACACAATCTTATTTAACATTGACGTACAAAGCTCCGGCAAAAAAGACGAAACGGCTGTCCTTCGAGTATTTGCAAAGATGTTTTATAATTGTCTCGGTTTTTATGGCGAAGATTTAAAAGTCGCTAAATTAGAGCAATTTATCGCAAAAAAGGGTAAAACCAAAGAATTTCACCGCGTGTTTGAGGAAAAGAACGGCGAATCTTGGCTTAATTCACGGGATTCTTTCGCCTTCTTCGAGGACGATATGGTATATACGCTTCAAAAGGTTCTGGGTATGAGTGAAAATGCCGCCAAAAATTGGTTTAACGGTACGGAAACGGTGGATTTTTCAATAGATAAACTTGTATCTGAAATTAAGGAATATGTAGATGCAAAGCCGAAAGATTTTCGCCTTTTATTTATGGCTGACGAAGTGGGACAGTTCGTTGGAGATGACAGGAGTCTGCTTTTAAATTTGCAATCATTGGTGGAAACTATCGGTAGCCAGTGTCACGAAAAAGTTTGGGTGGTCTGTACGGGGCAGGAAGCCATTGACGAAGTTATTAAAGCAAGAGAAAATGAGTTTTCCCGTATTCAGGCGCGATTTAAAACACGGCTTTCCTTGTCTTCATCTTCTGCCGATGAGGTCATTCAAAAGCGTATATTGAAAAAAACGCCCGAAGCCGCAAACGAATTAGAAACTCTTTACAAGGAAAACGATTCCGTACTTAGAAATCTTTTCACCTTTACGGATTCCGTGGGCGATATTAAAGGCTATAACGGCGCATCCGAATTTACCAAAAATTTTCCTTTCGTGCCTTATCAGTTTATACTTATGCAAAAAGTATTTGCCGAAATCAGAAAGCATGGCAATTCCGGCAAGCATCTCTCCGGCGGGGAACGCTCTATGCTTTCCGGCTTTCAAGAGGCGGCGCAGAAAATTGAGGACAAGAACGAGTACGCCCTTGCACCCTTTTATCTTTTCTACGACACCGTGCATACTTTTCTTGACAGTTCCATTCGTCGAGTTATCGAACGCGCCGAACGCGCAGCCGACTCAGGAAGCGGTCTTGAACCGCAAGATGTGGCAGTCTTAAAACTTCTCTATCTCGTGCGCTATGTGGACGATGTAAAGGCAAATCTTGACAATATCGTTATTCTTATGGCGGATAAAATCAGCTTGGACAAAATTTCAATGCGCGAAATCGTGGGCGCGTCGCTTGAACGGCTTTTTAATCAGAACTATATCGGTCAAGCCGGAGACGTTTATAATTTCCTTACCGATGAGGAGCAGGATATTCAACGGGAGATTTATAAAACTGTCGTTGATTCCTCAGAGGTCGTATCTCGTATTGGAAATATAATTTTCACCGATATTTATGAAAGTAAAAAATATCGTTACGGCGGTAATTATGACTTCTTTTTTAATTCCTATGTGGATAATATTGCGATAGGCTCTATTACAAGTGAAATGAATTTAAAGTTTCTTACCGTAGCAACCGATATGATAGACAAATCGGATTTAAGACTTACCACGGAATCTAAAGGTCAAGCGTTGGTAAAACTTGGCGATACGCCTTATTATCAATACATCGAAAACGCCCAAAAAATTTACAAGTATGTTAAGCAAAAGAATGTTCCACAACTTCCCGAAACGGTACAGATAATTATAAGACATCATCAAGAGGAAGCGCGCAAATATGAGTCGGACGCAAAAAAAGAACTTATAGCGGCGATAGAAACCGCAGAATTTTATGTGGACGGCGAACATTTAAGCATAAAAAGCGGCGATGCCAAAAGTAAAATAAATCAAGCTCTGGAATATCTCGTCACCCGTTTATATTATGACCTTAATCTTATCAAGAAAAACGCGGAAAAAGAAGAGGATATTTCGTCAATTCTAATGGGCAGAGAACAGTCGCTTTTTGGCGTGGAAGCGAACAGCGAAGCCGCCGTAAAGGTTGAAGAATATTTAGAAATGCAATACGTTAAAAATATCAAGGTTTCAATGTCGGATATTCAAAGCAGATATAAAGCCGCTCCATACGGCTGGAAAGAATTTGACATCGCTTGCGTAGTGGCGCAGCTTATACACGACCAAAAAGTAACCGTTAAATATAACGGTGAAACTATCCAACCAAGCGACCCAAATCTTCCCGAGATGCTCCACAAAAAAACTCAAATAGGCAAAACCATCATCTCCAAAAGACAAGCCGTATCTATGCAAAAAATCCGTACAGTTCGGGGATTTTTACGAGATTATTTTGATGAGATGGACGTGCCGGAGGATGAGGATGGGTTAATTGAGCATATCGTAAAAAAAATCGATAAAGAAAAAACACATTACGAAAATCTTCTCTCTAACTACATAGGTCATAAATACCCGGACAAACTTTTGATTTCTTCGGCGGTAGCCACCATGAAGGATATTTTGTCAAAACAAAAAGACAATACCGCTCTCATTGATTATATTATCAAAAAGCAAGATGAAATTTATGATATAAAAGAAGCGGCGCAAAATGTGGAGGCTTTTTTTGATAATCAAAGGACGCTTTTCGATGAGGCGGTAAAATATGAGCAGGAAATAAGTATAGATGTTGATTACATAAAAGACGACAATGTAAAAAAAGCCTTAAACTTAATTCGCGCCATTACGCTTGTTTCCGATAGTGAAAAATTTAATTATAGCCGTTTGCCGCAGCTTAACGGGCTTATGGCAACGGTACATTCCGTACATGACAAGTTGCTCTCCGAAAAACGCGACGAACTTCTTAAAATTGCCGAAGAATATTTTGAGGAAATTTCACAAAAGGCGGGAAACGACCGAAAATTTGGCGCGATACTTACAGACGCGAAGGAATTTTTCGAGCGAAAAAGGGATTATATCGGCAGAGCGAGAACTTTAAATTCGTTGGGCGGTCAGGAGAATAATATATGGCATTTCAAAGACGAAGCCTTATCTAAAATCGAAGAACTGCAAAAGCAAACGGAACGCCTAACAAAAGCGGAAAACGAAACCGCGCAAAAAAAAGAGGCAATTCCCAAAAAGATAAAGTCAATGCGCCGTATGGACTTTCCCAGACGCAAAATGACTACGGAAGCGGATATTGACGCTTATGTAGAAAGCATAAGAAAACGCATGAAAGAAATATTAAAAGATTGCGACGAGATACAAATTGAATAAAGGAGCTGTCTATGAACAAAACAGCAATAAAAAAATACGCGATATGGGCAAGAAAAGAACTCATAAATCGCGTATCGAAAAAAGCTCTTATGTTTGGGATTTCGGAGGAAAAACCCGCAGACCCTAACGCCAACGCTATAGGCGAACACGTTTTTTCCGATACCGAAAAGAAACAACGCGCGGCTCTTGTCGCTAAAATCAAAGCGCAAGGTTATGACGAAACCATTGAAGAAGTCGCGTATACTTGGTTTAACCGTTTCGCCGCTCTTCGCTTTATGGAGGTGAACGGCTATCTCCCTTCCCATGTGCGTGTATTCACCAACGACGCGGGAGAGTTCAAGCCGCAAATTTTAACGGAAGCCATTCATCTCTATTTACCCGGGCTTGATATGGATAAAATCTTTGCGCTAAAAGAAGCCGATAAATCCGACGAGCTTTTTCGCTATCTCATAATCGCGCAGTGCAACGCTTTGAATGAAATTCTGCCGAAAATATTTCAAAAAATCAACGATTATACGGAGTTACTTTTGCCGGATAATTTGCTCCGCGAGGGTAGCGTTATCGAGAGGCTTATTGCAGAAATCCCGGAAGATGATTGGCTCAACCAAGTACAGATTATCGGTTGGCTTTATCAATATTACAATACCGAACCGAAAGACAAAGTTTTCGCCGACCTTAAAAAGAATATTAAAGTCAGCAAAGAGAAAATCCCTGCGGCTACACAGCTTTTTACGCCTGACTGGATTGTGCGCTATATGGTGGAAAATTCGCTTGGGCGGTTGTGGCTTGAAGGACATCAAACCGATACGCTAAAAGCCGAATGGAAATATTATCTCGATGAAGCCGAACAAGAGCCGGAGGTAAAAAAACAACTCGCAGACATTCGCAAAAATTACGCTAACATAACCCCCGAAAACATTCGTTGTATAGACCCTTGCATGGGCAGCGGTCATATTTTATGCTATCTTTTTGACGTGCTTATGCAAATTTACGCCGAATGTGGTTATACTCCCCGCGATGCCGTTGAAAAAATTCTAACAAACAACCTCTACGGTTTAGACATAGACGACAGAGCGGCGCAACTTGCCTATTTTGCCGTTATGATGAAGGCGCGGCAGTATGACAGGCGTTTTTTCTCTCGCCATATTCAACCTAAAGTAATGGCAATTCAAGAAAGCAACGGACTCAAGAGTTGGAGCAAAGTTGCCGGGGATAGCTTGATTGGCGGTCAGCTCAATTTTGACGACAGCTATATACAAATGGCGGATTATCTTATTGAAGTTTTCCATAATGCAAAAGAGTATGGTTCTATTTTGACTATAAAACATAAAGACTATGATGATTTAATTGATTTTATTGAAAGAGCAAAACAAGAGGACGGAAATTTGATTTTTAAAGCGTGGATAAACGAGATAGATTTTAAGATTGTTCCCCTCGTTCAGCAAGCGCAAATACTTTCGCAAAAATACGATGTTGTCGTAACAAATCCGCCTTATATGGGCAGCGGCAATATGGATAAACAGTTGTCGGATTTTGTGAAGAAGAATTATACGGACAGCAAGAGCGATTTATTCGCTTGTTTTACGGAGCGTTGCGAAGAACTCGTAAAAGAAAAGGGCTATCAAGCCATGATAACGCAACACGCTTGGATGTTTTTGTCTAGTTTTGAAAAATTAAGACAAAAGTTACTCAAAAAAGATATAGTCAATATGGCGCATTTAGGCGCGAGAGCCTTTGAAGAAATCGGCGGCGAAGTTGTGCAAACGACAAGTTTTGAACGAAGAAACAATTCTACAAAAGGTTATAAGGGAACTTACGCAAGACTGACAGAGCCTACGACTCAACAAGGCAAAGAAGATATGTTTGTAAGCGGCGAAAATAGATTTATCGCGACTCAAGAAAACTTCGCCAAAATTCCCGGCGCGCCGGTGGCTTATTGGGTGAGTGAGAAGTTTGTAAATGTGTTTAGTAACAAATTGCTTTACGAAGATACGATTTCAGATGGGCAAAATAAAACTGGCAATAATGAAAAATATGTTCGATATTTATGGGAAGTTAAATCAAATCAAATTGGTAAAGGAAAGAAATGGATATTTTATGCCAAGGGTGGTGGATTTAGAAAGTGGTACGGCAATTTAATAGATGTAGTTGACTGGTCAGAAGAAACTAGAAAATTTTATCGTAAAGACAGAATTTGTAGAATTATACCAGAATATCTTTGGTGGAAAAAAGGAATTACATGGGGGTTGATTTCTTCTTATTATCCTAGTTTTAGAGTATTACCAGAAATAGCGACATTTGA
>JAFXOC010000523.1 GCA_017529085.1 Selenomonadaceae bacterium
CGTTATGGGAAAAAGCTTAGAGCCTTTCCCCGAAAAGCAAAAAATCCCCGCCGAACGAATCGGCAAGGCGTATTTTGACAAATGTCACCACTGCGATTTGGGCGACGCCGCAGACGACAAAGTTCGTTGCGTAAGCTGCGGTACTTGCAGAGATTGCAAAATGTGTCTTGAGTCATGCCCCGAAAAAGCCATTACCCGCATTGAAAAAGCGGACGGTTCGTGGGAATATGTATCAGATCCCAACCGCTGCATAGGCTGCGGTATATGCGCGGGAGTTTGTCCCTGCGGTGTGTGGAGCATTGACGATAATCCCGAAGAAATAGAAATGTATAGCACAGGCGAAAAAGTCGCGGGTTAATTGAACATTGCTTTCAAAATAAAAAAGAGAGTTCTTACCATTTTTAAGATAAGGCTCTCTTTTTTGACTCCACAACCTTTTTCTACAATAGATGAAATCAAAGGGACACTCCTCCTAAAGAAGGGAATCCCGCGTAACGGCAGGGATGAGAATCGTTTCACGCAAAATCTCAATCGTTTTCTCAGTCCCCGATTTTACATCATCATACGATCTCCACCCCAATTTCTGTAATTTTTCGGTGTCCATCACGCAAGTCGTAACCTTTGAAAATCCCGCCGCTTCTTCTTTTTGCGGCAAGTCAAAGACCACCTTTCTCCCGGCAAATTCGGCGATATTTTCCGTAATCTCTTTTAAAGTAATCGCCCCGTCCATATCCGCTATGTTATAAGCCTCGCCGCATTTCCCCGACAACATGGCGTACAAAATCCCCGTTACGGCGTCTGCGACGTAGCAATATGAATAAAGCTGCTCTCCCTTACTCTTTAATACAATATCCTCGCCCCGTACCCCATTCATAATAAATTGCGACATTGCTTTGCTGTCGTCTAATCTCATTGTTGGTCCGTAAACCCTTGATAATCTTGGAAGTACAATATCCATACCGTATCGCTCTATAAAAGCGTTGCAAAGCGCTTCGCCTGCGCGTTTACCTTCGGGATACGCCGCGCGATGCTGATTGCAGTCGATATAGCCGCAGTATTTTTCGTCAAAAAGATCGTCCTTATTCAATGCTTCGCCGTAAATTTCCACGGATGAAATATATACAAATCTCTCCGCCTTTGTCTTAAGAGCATAATTTAGAAGATGATATGCGCCCAAAACATTTGTCATTAGAGAGACTATAGGGTCAGATGCGTAAAGTTTCGGATGAGTATTGCTTGCGGCGTGAATGAAGTAATCAACGTGAAGATTTATTGATAAAGGTTTGTTTATATCCGTTGCGAGAAATGAGAAATTTTCATTCTCCCAATAACCGCTGAAGCGTTCCCTAGCCTTATCGTCATTTCTGCCAAGGGCGATAACTTTAACATTTAAATTATCAAAAGCGTTTTTTTGCATCAACGTATCAATCAAAAAAGTACCGATAAGCCCGCTTGCGCCTGTTATCAGTATGCTTTTATTTGCAAGCTTTCCCCAAGGCAGCGACAAATTTATCGCTCGTATTATGTCATCATTGTATAGCTTTGATGTTATGTACAATGTATTTCCTCATTTCAGCCATTTATCCCGTTTAGTACTCAAAAACGCTTTAAATATCTCAATA
>JAFXOC010000524.1 GCA_017529085.1 Selenomonadaceae bacterium
CCCCAAGATCAAAGAGACAGCCGTCAATTTTGTCCACAGCAAGAGTATCCAAAATTTTCTTTAAATCCTTAAAATTTCCGCGAACAATATCAATTTTGGGGTTAACGCCCGAGAGTCTCTTTTTTGCCGCTTCTATTGCGTCTTCGTCCCTGTCTATCCCAATAAATCTTCCCTTTTCGGAAAGACGCGACACAATCCCCAAAGCGTGACCTGCCCCGCCTAAAGTGCAATCCACATAAACGCCGTCGGGCTTTATTTTTAAAGCGTCTATTGTCTCGTCGAAAAGCACGCTTATATGATGAAATTCTGCCATTGTTATATACCTAAATCTACAAGTTCGCTCGCTATATCCGTCACCGTATTTTTTACTTCGGAATTATAAGCTTCCCATTTATCCTTATCCCAAATTTCGGCGCGGTTCATAACGCCAGTTAATACCACATCTTTTTTTAAATCTGCGTAAGTTCGTAAATTTGCCGGAATTAAGAAGCGTCCCTGTTTATCGCATTCTACTTTCCTCGCTCCGGCGAAGAAGAAGCGCAAAAAAGCTCTGGCTTCGGGTTTAGAAAGCGGAAGTTTGCGAAGTTTTTGCGATATTTCTTCCCATTCCTTTTCGCCGTAAACAAAAAGGCACTGGTCAAGTCCCTTTGTAATGAAGAAACATTCGGAAAGTTCGGCGCGAAGTTCGGATGGAAGGGTAATGCGACCTTTAGCGTCAAGACTGTGGGAAAATTCGCCCATCAGCATAAGGATCGCCCCCCTAAAAACCACTTTTTGCCACTTTCAACCACTTATATATTTATAGCAAAAAAAAACTCCTTTTGCAAGGAGAAAATAACATGGTAAATAAATATAATCAAAACGGTTAATCAAACTATTCAAAAATGTTAAAAACAATGCTATAATAAATTTGTTGATATATCCAAAGTTTCCCATCATTGCCTCTCGTATGGATTTGCCCTGCCAGATGCTCCTTTCTGCCACGATGTTTAGCGGCTTGATTTACGAGGTGGACGACTAGGAGGCAGGTTCTTTATTTTTTTATTCCCAAAGGAGGAGGAAAAAACATGACAACCCAATGGAAAAGCAGGAAGCGCAGTACCCCCCCAGTGGATTTTTTTTCTGTTCTCGCTCGTGTTCATGGTGGCGTTTATCGTCAGCGGATGCGGGACGGAGAAACCGAAGATGGACTATGGTGCGATAAAGGGACAGGAAGGGACGATTGATTACTCGAATACGCCGCAAATCCGGCTTCTGACGGAGGATTCCTTTGCCTTGACGTTGGAGCATTATATCTTGGCAAAAGAGGCTACGGAAAGAGCCAGACGCATCGTAGAAAAAACGGATGAACCTACCGCCGAGGCGAGAATCGCCCTGTTGGATGCCGCCAACGCATGGCGCAAGTTTGAAGATTCCCAGCGGCATACCCTGCGTTTGGCCGAGCTTTTGAAGCGTCTGGAAAAGGCGACGGAGAAAAAGGTCGCATGGAATATGCTCCCTGACGGAAACGAAAATCTCTTCATTTCTCGCGCCTATGCTGCCGAGCAGGGGGGAATGGCACTGTGGCGAGATACGCTTACGAAGGACTATGAACAGTTCAAAATGGGCGACTACATCTCGAATACGACTCAAGACCTAGTGAACGTGGAGAACGGGACACTTTCTCAACAGATATACGCCAAGACGACCTACACGGAAGGTCTGAAGTCCAAAGAGGAATGGGAAAAAACAAAATCAAGCGTCATGAAATGGACGGGGGTAGGTGTCGGCATTGCCTTGATTCCCGTTGGACTTGGCGCAGGCATGATGGGTGTCGGAGCGGCACTGGAAGCGGGCACTACTCTTGGTGCTGTACAGGCCGGCGTGGGCCTTATCGCTACGATGGCCGGCGGACTTTCCACGGCATTGAGTGTGGGAGAGTCCGGTTCGGGAAACGAGTTTCAAGGTACGAACAAACGCATAAAGAACTATACGGATTTGATTGCTATGGTGAGTGGCGGAGCCAATGTCGTTCTTTCTGTCCACGGCAACGCTATGCAAGCGAAGGAGGCGTTCGATAAGTGGGGCGTCACCTATACCAATAAGGATCTCTATGAAATCGGAGCTTCGCAATATATGGGTAACATGGATGCGACGAGCAAAGTGCTTTTTGCCAATGATGCCAAAAGCAGCATGGATACGGTAAAAGCTATGTGGGAACAGGGCATGGACTTTTTCATCGAGACTGGCGCGGATGGAGAACCCGTGGTTGTTGTCAAAGAGAAATTGAAAATGGGGGATGCCAAACGATATGAGGACATGACGGATGAGGAAATCGCGAAAGAGCTTTGGTGGCGTCATGCGGCCACAACGTCCTTAGATACGGAAATCAAAGAACGGGAATCAAAAATTGACGAGTTGAAGAAGCATGCGGAAGAGTTCCAAGAGGACGAGGATTGGGCTTACAAGAAAAGCTGCGGCATGACGAAAAAAGAGTGGGAAAAACGCCGGGACGAACTTCGCGCACAGGAGGAAGCCGCTAGAAAATTCTTGAATTACATTCCTGATGGAAAGGAATACGATGCGGAAAGAGATGCGGCTATCGAAAGATTGAGGAAAGCAGAAGACGCCTTGAGCAATTTTGAAAATCCCTATTATGAGTATATCGTCTCGAAGCAATATGAAGAGGATCAAAAAAAGCGCAAGGAGCAATGGGAAAAGACATGGGACGAGATAGGGGAAGCAATGACAGAAAACGCCAAGGCAAGCCTCGATTTGGAACGACAAAAGCACGAGGAAAAGCAGAAGAAAGAGCAGGAAGCAGAGCAGAAAAAGCAAGAGGAACTTGCGAAACAGATTGCAAAAGATAAGCAAAGCGGTGATATAAGCGGAAAAACGACATCACCCTATGCCATTGACAAAGTGGTAGGTACTTACAATGGACATATAGTGTACAACGGACAAACGCCGGTAGATGGAAATGTAGTTGTTTCTTCTGCTGGTCCTAATCAACTTCATATTTTGAGTACAAGTACGCATGAGGGATTGGATAATGATCTAAACCCCTACTTGATAACCAACACTGTGTATGATGGGACAGTAGCTTATAATGAGGATACGGGACATTTCAACACCGAGGGCGATGACAACTATTTTTCCTTAGAAGGCAATACGATAGTTTTACATATTGATTATTGGGGCGAGCCGATGACCGCACGTCGCTAAGTTGTTCGCTCACATCAACAGATAGGCACAAAACGAATCATCCCCACCCTGCGATATTTTGCGGGGTGGGGATATAGCTTTTTGCTTTGTGGCTTTTAACTTTAGTCCGAAGAATAACGCCTGATGCGCCAAGAGGGAATCCGCCAAAGTCTTGCGCTTTTTATAGTCCACCGTTTTTTTGTGAAAAACCGCCGCAAAAACCAGCGATTTTTGCGATTTTTGCGGCGGTTCATTCTACGCCAACACTATCTTATCAAAAGCCGCGACCTCTTTTATCATATCGTCGATGCCTTTTAACAGCGCCAATCTGTTTTCCTTTATCTTTTCATCTTTATCCATAACCATGACCGCATCGAAAAATTCGTTTATGGGTCCGGTAAGTTCCGTAAACGCATTGAGCGCTTTTTTGTAATCTCCAGCGGCAATTCCCGCTTTAGCGTCCGTATTTACATTTTTGTACGCATTGTACAAATTGCCCTCGGAAGCTTCTTTGAATAACGTTTCGTCGACAGTCGCGCTCGTCGCGTTTTTGGCGAGGTTGCCCACTCGGTTAAACGCCTGTATTGC
>JAFXOC010000525.1 GCA_017529085.1 Selenomonadaceae bacterium
CGCTTCGGTCATAAAAATCCTCCCAAAACGCTTGCGCCTCTTGTGTCCAAACTTAAGATATGCGCCTTCGCCCGTACGCCGTTACGTCTAAACGCCGCAACCATCGCGTCCGCGACGGCGGGCGCCACTCTTTCGCGTTCAAGGGTGTACGCCATCAGCGTGGGTCCCGCGCCGCTTAACGTTGCGCCGAGCGCCCCCGCTTTTTTTGCGGCGTAAAAAACTTCCTGCATCCCCGGTATCAATTTCATTCGATACGGCTCGTGAATAGCGTCGTATAACGAATTTCTCAAAAAATATGCGTTGCCTTCCAATAAAGCCGCCACCAACATAGCGGCTCGACTGATGTTGAAAATAGCGTCCTCTCTCGTCACCATCTCGGGCAACACTTCTCTAGCAACTTTCGTTGGCAGCGTAAAATCAGGCACCGCCGCCACAAATGTGAGCCGAAGTTTGGGCAAAATCGAAAAAGTTTGCGCGCGTCCTTTATATGTGGTGCTTACGGTAAAGCCGCCGAATATTGCGGGCGCCACGTTATCGGGATGTCCTTCGATACGGGTTGCGAACTGCAATAAATCCCGCCTTCCGAAAGGATTGCCGATAAGGGCGTTAGCAGCCTTTAATCCCGCGACAATCGCCGTTGCGCTGCTGCCTAATCCCCTTGAGAGCGGCACTATATTGTGCATGGTTATAACGCCGCCCTTATATACGCTGGCAAAACGCGTGTGTTCCAAAAGATACCGCGCGGAACGCCATACTACGTTATGTTCGTCCGCGGGAATTGCGTCGGCGCCATCGCCGGTTATCTCGAATTCCAAACCTTCCTTTTCGGTAAGTTTTAGGGAAAATTCGTTATACATTGTGCAGGCGAAACCAAGGGAGTCAAAACCCGGACCGCAGTTTGCCGAGGTGGCGGGGACTTTTACCCGTACCGTCCTTGTGTCTCCCATCCTAACACTCCTCATTTTCCACGCGAATAACATTTTTTATTGTGTCCACAACTGGCAATGTATTTAACAGCTCCATTGTTCCCAAAATATTTTTATGCTTAACCAAATGGGTAATTACCACAATTTCCGCCTTATGTTTAACAGCCTTTGTAGTCTGCACCACGGATTTTAAGCTTACCCCGTTTTTACCGAAAGCCGTCGCAATATTGCCTAACGCCCCTGGTTCATCTTTAACCAAAAGTCTTACGTAATAAGAAGATTCCGTTTCCTCAACGGGGCAAAGCGGTTTTTCATTATAACAAGTGCAGCCGATTCTCCCGACTGCGCCGTACAGTATATCCCGCGCCGTGTCTATAATATCCGCCACAACGGCTGAAGCCGTAGGAAGCGACCCCGCTCCCGGTCCGTAAAACATCGCCTCTCCTATGGCGTTGCCTCTTACAAAAATAGCGTTAAACACGCCGTTCACCGCAGAAAGCGGGTGAGAGGCGGGAAGCAATACCGGATGAACTCTTACGTCAATTCCTTTTGAAGGTATATCCTTTCCGACGGCGAGCAATTTTATGACGTAGCCCAATTCCCTTGCAAACGCAATATCTTCGGGCGTAATTTTGGTAATGCCCTCAACCGCTACATCGTCCAAGCTTATTCTGGTGTTAAAAGCGAGCGACGCCAAAATAGCGGCTTTTCTCGCCGCGTCAAGCCCGTCCACGTCCGCCGAAGGATTTGCCTCGGCGTAACCTTTCTCTTGCGCTTCTTTTAAAACAGCGTCATAATCCGCGCCAACCTCCGTCATCTTTGTGAGCATATAATTCGTGGTACCGTTTACAATGCCCATAATCTCGGTTATTTTATTCGCCGTAAGGCTCTGTTTTAGCGGCGTAATTATCGGAATACCGCCTCCTACGCTGGCTTCAAAATGCAAATCCGCCGAATTTTTCTTCGCCGCATCAAAAAGCTCTTTCCCACACGCGGCGATTACGTCTTTATTGGCGGTGACAACGCACTTTCCCGCGTTAAAAGCGCGAAGCATATAATCTTTGGCGGGATTCATGCCCCCCATGACCTCAACCACTATCGATATGTCCTTATCGTTTAAAATATCGTCAAAACTATCCGTTACCGTAGCTTTATCAAGCCCGTCGCGTACTTTTTTAGCGTCTCTAACCAAAACTTTTTTTATTTTAACGGGCGCTCCGACTCTTGCTTCAATCTCCGACGCATTCTTATTCAAAACTTCTATAACGCCCGAACCGACTGTCCCCGCGCCAAGAAGCCCTATATAAACGGTTTTGTCCATAAAACTATCCTCCGTGACTTTTTAAAATATCCTTCATCTCATTTATTGCAACCGTGTACGCCTCAAAATGCGGTTGACGGTTAAAAACGCGAATTCTGGGCTGTATATCCCGCTCGTATTCCGCCAAAAGCGCATACAAAAGATTTGCGTATTCTTTCCACTGCGTGAGAAAAATTCGGCGCAGGTAATAATCCGTGCCAAGCATGAACCATTCTATCCTTGAAAGCAAAATATAATCGGGCTGCATACTCTCTTGACCGTTATGTCTTCGATACAAACTCAACGGGTCTCGAAATACGGCGCATTCCCCGCCGCCTTCCAACAGCTCAAGCCACATGGCGACGTCCGCAATGGCTCTATAACCTCTTGATTCCGCGTTGAAATAATGATTTCTCAAATCTCGCCAGCGAAAAAGCACCGCAGAAACTTCACCGATAGGATTTTTAAAATCCTCAAGTATCACATTTCCAATCTCTCTGCCTTTATACACCCCGTAAAGCCCGTCAATCACAAGTTCCGCGCCCATCTGCCCGAGCATCGTTCCCTTTTCGTCAATCAGTCCCCGTCTTGAAGTAACGATTCGCACCTTTTTTTCCTGTTTAAAGCAACGTATCATATACTGCAACTTATTCGGTAAAATTATATCGTCATCCATCAGCCATTGCAAGAATTCTCCCCTTGCAAGCTCTTCAAACACGCGAAAATTCTCCGCTTTATTCCTAGCTTCCCTGTTTCTTACATAAATAAGCTTATCGCTGCCCCTAAACTTATGCATCAAAACCTGCGTGTCTTCATCCCTACTGCTGTCCGCTACTATCACTTCATAATTTGTATAAGTCTGGTTAAGCGCGCTCTCCAACGTCTTCTCCAACAACTCCGGCCTCTCAAAAGTCGGTATCAACACGCTTACAAACCACGGTATTAGCTCTTTCTTCCTCGCCAATTTTACACACTCTTCTTATAGGTCAGTTTCCTTCTTTC
>JAFXOC010000526.1 GCA_017529085.1 Selenomonadaceae bacterium
AGTCCCAAATTTTGCGATGTTGCCCGAAAACGCCGAAGTTTTGAAGGAAAATAACAGCGTATTATCCGTCCAAACTTCAAAAATTCCGTCTTCCCCGGTTTTTATATGCAATTCGATGTGCTTCAACACGCGATAAATGTATATTTTACTCTCGTGGTTATAAACTTCTTTATTTTGAGAATCGTATAAAATCGCCTCTATCCCCGAGTCAAAGCCGTGGTCGGTAGCAACTGTGCCAAATTTAGCTACGCTTTTGCCGCTTTCGTCTTGAAAATCAAAATACATAAAACAAGCGGAGCCGCTGAGACTGTTGCAATAACAGTCAAAACTTACCCATATTTCGGTGGCTGGCGGCGTATCAATATACCAACCGACAAGTCCGTCATTTTTTTGCGTGAAAGCGTAGCCCGTCTTAGTGTAGGTTTTGCTTGAATTGACATATTGTTCGAAATGGCTTGCAGGATATTCGCTTATTTCGCTTAATATGCCGGGATTTGTGTATTTCATATTCTCGCCTCCATTAGTCAGAAGGAATAATCGGAGCTTTGCACAATAATTTAACGCTCGTATCAGATTTTGGCTTCTCATCGCTTGAAGATGATGCTTTTACCCAAAAGATATAATTCTTCGAGCCGACAACTTCTGAAATCGTCAATGTAGGTGCAAAACTCGCGGCTTCTGCCGCTGTTGCGTCTGCGTAATCGTTATCCTTCGCAACGCTCCATTTATCCGCCGTAGTTCCTTCAAAGGAAAGAACAACATCGCCCTCGGTTTTATATCCTTCTTCGCAACGGATAGCGCATTTCAAGATTTTATGTTCGTTTGCCGTAGCGTCAAGAGTAACGGAGAGCGGAGCCGCTCCCGATGAGTCAAGAGAAATCGGAGTGCCGTCCGTATTTCCTTTTGTGGGATTATTCATATAAAGATTGACGTAAGCGTTCATTTTCATAACCTCCATAACTCAATATTCGCTTCAATGGCTTTATTTTCAAATTTGTAAATTCGAGAATAGCTCCTAACAACCACACGAGCGAGGAAAACTTCTCCCGCCGCGTCCGTTATTTCGACAAATTCTCGATTATTCCAGTATTGTTTAATCAAATCCCAGTCTTTCTTCCAAAATTGGAGCGTCCACGAGATTTTATCGCCTTGCTCCACCCGCCCGAAGTCTTGCACCACAACCCCGCCTATAATTTCAATGGTTTCTTGACGGTCGTCGGGTGTTATACTTTCGTTTTTGGGATTCGCCAATGAATACGCATCGCCGATTTTTACCATAATCACACCCCATAATACGAATTATCAATATTGCCGATAGCTTGCGTCACAACGGGCGTTATTTTATCCGAAACGGTATCGGCAAGCCAAGTAATAGCTTCACTGTCGGGAGTTACGGCGTTTCCAATATTGACATTGACATTTATGTTATTGTTCGGCTGAACAGTCGGCGGCTCTTGCGACACATACTGATTTTGAGCGACATCAGCCATTGACTGAGCCGCGTCCTGCAAACTTTGAGTAGCCGTGGAAAGTTCGTCCGTAAATGTGTAAATCTTGCTGAAACCGTCTTCCATTTGTGTGTAATAAGCGTTTTTCATAAGGTTGCCGTCAATGTCATAGACGGGATTTTTCATTCTTCCGAGCTGATTATACATTCCCGACACCGTTTGACTTGCCGTTGTCAGCTTTTCCGTAGCGTTCGCCATTTTGCCCGTGAAAGTCAGCACTTTTCCGATATTGCCGGAATATTGCGTCCAACCTTCGGCGAGTTTGCCGTCAATGTCGTAAGCCGCCATTTTGCCGTTAACCGCGCTAAGTCTTGTATATACGCTCTCCATATTTTTACTCGCGTTGGTGAATTGCTCGGAGGAATCGGTCATTTTGCCCGTGAACTCAAGCACTTTGCCCACCCCTGCGGAATACTCCCGCCAACCTTGTTCAAGTTTTGAACTGTCATCAATATAACTTTTTGACGCTACATCAAGAGCCTGTCTCGCTTGCGACATGTAATCCGGCAATTCGTAATTCGGAGCGGCAAATTGTCCGGGACGAGTATAATCTTTCTTTGTTCGGGCGTTCTCGTTTAATTTTGCCGCATTAAGCCGATACCAAGTGTCCATCGTATTTCGGTCAACGCCGTCTTTCAGTCCTTTTTGATATTTCTCAAAAATTTTTTTCATATCGTTCTCGTACTGAGAATGAGTAAGTTCGTAAATCTCGTCTTGAAAGGATTTTGTGGCGTTTTTTATGCGTTCGACTTCTTCCTCGTAGGCTTTGGCGGCTTTTGCCGCAGCG
>JAFXOC010000006.1 GCA_017529085.1 Selenomonadaceae bacterium
GGAGATGATAAACGCAATAAAACAGGTTATAAAACATAATTTGCCGGAAAAAATCATAGCCCTTTTTTTGTCTCTCATACTATGGCTTTTCGTGATGGAAAACGCCAACCCGACGATAGAAAGAACTTTTACGCTCCCCATAGAAGTAGCAAAAGCGGGGGATGATTACGAGTACGATTTAAAAACGAAACAAGTAAAGCTTACAATCGCCGCAAAGCGCATATATTTCGCGTCCCTGTCTTCGGATAAATTACGGGCTACGGTGGATCTTTCCGAAAGCGGTTCGAGCGGCACGTTTGACGCGCCGATTTTGGTGGAAGTTCCCAACGGTTACGAATACATAAAAAAGAGCGCGGATACGGTAAGAGTTACCTTAGAGCCGCATATTTCGATGCCTGTTCCCGTTGAAATCAGGGAAAGGGGAACGCTTAGCCCTCACATGAAAATTTTAAGCGTAAAAAAAATAGATACCATGCTTTTAATTAGCGGCACAAGCGAAGCGACTGCCAAGGTCTCCAAATTAGTGGGATACGTGGATTTAACGGGAAGAACTGAAGATTTTGAACAAGAAGTCGTTTTGATACCGATAGACGCGAACGGTCGCGAAGTGGCAAACGTCAAAATGCTTGAACCTACCACGTTGGTTAAGGTGATAACCGAAAGAAACATTATAAAAAAGAGAGTAAACGTCGTGCCGGATGTCGCAGAACCGAGTCTGGTCGTTACCACTCATCCGGACGTAGTTGAAATTACGGGCGAAGAAAGCGCAATAGAAAATTTAAAAATAATTAAGACAGAAAAAATTTCAAGTAAGGATTTTTCAAACGATAATTCGATTTCCGTAAACTTGGTTTTGCCAAAAGGCGTGACCGCCGTTAATTCCGTTGTTGTGGTGACAAAGAAATAGGGGGAATTTTTTGATACGCTTAACCGATATTAAAGTTCCGATATCCGAAGCCTCGTCATTGGAAGAGATTGCGGCGGGGGTTTTAAAAGTTTCGGCTGAAAATATAAAAAATATCAAAATAATAAAAAAAGCCGTGGACGCGAGAAGGTACAAAGGCAGCCCGATTGTGTTCATATACACTCTCGACGTAACTTTAAACGTAAACGAAAAAAAGATTTTAGAAAAGTTCAAAAGGGACAAACATATATCTATTGCGTCGTACAGTGCCGAAAAAGAGGTTTTGTTTAATTCGTGTATCAGTTTAAAACAACCTACGGTAGTGGTGGGTTTTGGTCCCGCCGGGATGTTCGCCGCCCTTACGTTGGCAAGAGCGGGACTTTGCCCCATAGTTTTGGAACGCGGAGCAGACGTTGATTCAAGGACAAAGGCGGTTCAAAGTTTTTGGGCGGGCGGTGAGCTTGACGAAAACGCCAATGTGCAATTCGGCGAAGGTGGCGCGGGAACTTTTTCCGACGGCAAACTTACTTCAAGATCGAATAGTCCCATTATGCGGGATATTATCGAGGATTTTGCAGCCTTCGGTGCGCCGGAAGAAATACGTTATCTGCAAAAGCCGCATATTGGCACGGATATTTTGGCGAATGTTGTAAAAAATTTGAGACAGGAGGTAATTAGATTAGGCGGCAACGTTCGATTTTATTCTCAAGTAACGGATATAGACTTAAAAGACGGAACTGTTTCAGCCGTAATAGTGAACGATGAGGAGCGAATCGAAACCGAAAATGTTTTCTTAGCCGTTGGTCATTCCTCTCGTGATACATACGGAATGTTGTTCGATAAAGGCGTAAAAATGGAATCGAAAGCCTTTGCGGTTGGGGTTCGGATAGAACATCCGCAAGAATTTATAGACAGCGCCCAATACGGAGAAGACGCGGGCAATTCGAGACTTCCGGTTGCAGATTATGCTCTTACCTATAAAGATACCGCCACAAATCGAGGCGTATATTCGTTTTGTATGTGTCCGGGCGGATTTGTGGTGGCGGCGACTCACAAAAAAGCTTTACAAGTAACGAACGGCATGAGCAATTTTAAGCGAGATTCCGGCATAGCAAACAGCGCCTTATTAACTACGGTTTCGCCCGAAGACTATAAAGGCGACGCATTGGCGGGA
>JAFXOC010000527.1 GCA_017529085.1 Selenomonadaceae bacterium
CTCCCTCTAAGAGGGAGGCACTCGGATTTTTACTTTTGTGGCTAAAAGTTTACATTTTCCTTTCCGAAGCCCCCCTCCCAGAGGGGGGTAGGGGGGAGAGCAAGAGGAGTAAATAAACAATAATAAGTCTACAATCCGAATAAGATTTTATAGTGAACGCAAAAAATATTTTTTCTTGAGTTTGCTTCCCCGCCCTTCGGGCGGGGAAGCAAATCACAAAATTTAATTGCGTTTACTATATATACGTGATAAGCAGGAATTTTTTTTTAAAGGTAGAAACATAGAAGTTAAACGATGATTGTATGAAAGGAGTAGTCATTATGTTTAGTTCTATGAAGGGGCGGCTTATTTGCATTATAATAGGCGTATCGTTATTGTCTATCCTCTCCGTCGGCGCATTTTTCACATATACCACTATATCGGAAAACGAAGAGCAGCTGGCAAATTACCGTAAAGACCTTGAGACAAGCATAGAAGCGTCGTTAAGAGGCGAGACCGAAATTGCCGTAAGCCTTATAAATGAATTTTATAAGAAGCAGCAAGCGGGGCTTATGACGGAAGCGGAAGCCAAAAAAGCGGCGGCGGATCTTGTCCGCGAACTTCGTTACGACAATGGTAAGGGATATTTTTGGGTTGATACGGACGAAGGCGTAAACGTGGTGCTTTTGGGTCGCGATACCGAGGGAAAATCTCGCATTAACGCCAAGGATCCGTCGGGACGCGAATTTATAAAAGAGATGATTGCTAACGGCAAAAAGCCCGGCGGCGGTTTTACCGACTTGCAATTTGCAAAACCCGGCGAGACGGAACCCCTTCCCAAACGCAATTATACCTGCGAATTCAAACCCTTTCATTGGGTATTGGGCACGGGCGTTTGGATAGACGAGATAGACGCTAAAGTCGCCGAGCGCGAGGCGCTTTTAAAATCTAATTTGACTTCCAATTTGATTTCCACTCTTATCGTGCTTGTGATTTTGCAGGCAATTTTCGTATTTGTTGCGGTTTATGTTGCGAAGAATATAGCAAATCCCATTGAAACCATTACCAACAGAATGAGAGTAATGGGCGGCGGCGACCTTCGCATGGACAGCGCGGCAAAGGCGGAACTTGAAGAACTTGCGCTCAGAAGCGATGAACTTGGCGTTATGAGCAAAGCCATGAGAGATATGTACGAAAAGATTCGTTCTCTTATGGAGCGTATTATTGAGTCTTCGGAATATGTTGCGGCGGCTTCCGAAGAGCTTACTTCGACGGCGGAACAATCTTCTGATGTCAGCCAGTCCATAGCCGAATCCGTTGTAAGCGTTGCGGGATCTTGTTCGGAACAGTTTACGGATATTGAAACGGCAAACGGTACAACTCAAGAATTTGCGGAACACATGGATAAGTTTAAGACCGCCATAAACGAATCCGGCGAAAAGATAAAGAATACCAGCGAATACGCAAACGTTGGCCGTAAGAATGTGGAACAAGCCGTAGCGGGCATGGGCAGCATAAATGACAGCGTTCAGGCAATCTCGGCTGTTATCGGCAA
This sequence comes from Selenomonadaceae bacterium, assembly GCA_017529085.1. Taxonomy (GTDB): domain Bacteria; phylum Bacillota; class Negativicutes; order Selenomonadales; family Selenomonadaceae; genus RGIG9201. The sequence continues at coordinate 1,535 of JAFXOC010000527.1, forward strand.
ACTTGGCGAACAGTCTCAAAAGATCGGCACAATCGTGGATACTATTTCCGCAATTTCCGAACAGACCAACCTTCTTGCTCTTAACGCGGCTATTGAGGCGGCGCGCGCCGGCGAACACGGGCGCGGGTTCGCCGTTGTCGCGGATGAGGTGCGAAAACTTGCCGAACAGTCCAGCAACGCAGCGGGCGAGATTTCTTCGCTTATCAACAATATTCAAAAGGAAACGGAAAGCGCAGTCAGCGCCATGGAATCCGGCGTATCTCAGGTAAGCGACGGCACAAAGGCGGTGGACGGCGCGGGCGCTTCCTTTAAGGAGATTTCCGAAATGGTTGAAAGCGTTGCGGAAAGTTCTCGCGCTATGGCTTCAATCGTAAACGATCTCAACAAAGGCACCGACCGCATAAGAGAAGCCATCACGAAAATCAACGACATGGGTCGTAAAGTTGCGGACGAAGCGCAGACCGTATCCGCCGCAACTGAAGAGCAAACGGCTTCCATGCACGAAATAGCGGACGCAAGTCGCAAACTTGCTCTGCAGGCGCAGGATCTGCAAAACGTAATCGCAGAGTTTAAGCTTTAAATTTTTATGATTTATGATTACCCCGCCCGAAGGGCGGGGTAATCATATCAAATATAATTTTCTGGAGGAATTTTTTTGTATAACAAAGTTGAAACAGGTTTAAATTTTGCCGAAAGAGAAAAGGAGATTGTAAAGTTTTGGCAAGATAACGGTATAGCTCAAAAAGCCGTAGATTTAAAGGACAAGAATAATGTTTTTACCTTTTATGACGGACCTCCCACCGCTAACGGTAAGCCTCATATAGGACACGTCTTGACCCGCGTCATAAAAGATATGTTCCCCCGTTACAAATCCATGAAAGGCGCGAGAGTGCTCAGAAAGGCGGGTTGGGATACTCACGGACTTCCCGTGGAGCTTGAAGTTGAAAAAGCCGTCGGCATTAACGGTAAAGAGGAGATTGAATCTTACGGGATTGAGCCTTTTATAAAGAAATGTAGGGAATCCGTTTGGAAGTATAAGGGTATGTGGGAGGAATTTTCCGATGTCGTTGGATTTTGGGCGGACATGGAACATCCATACATTACCTACGAGAACGATTTTATAGAATCCGAATGGTGGGCTTTAAAGGAAATTTGGAAGAAGGGACTTTTGTATCAGGGACATAAGGTTGTACCATATTGTCCCCGTTGCGGAACCCCGCTTTCTTCTCACGAAGTTGCGCAAGGATATAAAGACGTAAAAGAACGCTCCGCATTGGTAAAGTTTAAGGCTAAGGGCGAAGACGCGTATTTCCTCGCTTGGACCACTACGCCTTGGACGCTTCCTTCAAACTTGGGACTTTGCGTAAATCCCGAAGTGGATTATGTAAAGATAAAGGTTGCGGACACCGTATATTATCTCGCGGAAGCCTTGGTTGAAACCGTGTTTGACGGAGTAGAGGGCGAACGTAAAGTGTTGGAGCGCGTAAAAGGCAAGGATTTGGAGTACCGCGAATACGAACCTCTTTACCCATACGCGGAAGGAAAGCTTGATAAAAAAGCTTTCTTTGTAATATGCGACGATTATGTAACCACAACGGACGGTACGGGCATAGTTCACACCGCTCCGGCGTTTGGCGAAGACGACAATAGAGTTTGCGCAAAATATAATATGCCTTTCGTGCAATTTGTAAACGCTAAAGGCGAAATGACGGAAGAAACCGATTGGCCGGGGACTTTCGTAAAAGACGCAGATCCTCTTATTTTGAGAGATTTAAAGGAAAATGGCAAACTTTTCCGCGCTCCCGTGTTTGAGCACAGCTATCCTCATTGTTGGCGCTGCGATGCGCCTCTTATCTATTATGCCCGCGAAACTTGGTTTATTCGCATGACGGCGGTACGGGACGATTTAATAGCAAACAACAAAAAGGTGAACTGGATCCCTAAATCCATAGGCGAAGGACGCTTCGGCGATTGGCTCGAACACGTGCAGGATTGGGGAATAAGCCGCAACCGTTATTGGGGCACGCCGCTTAATATTTGGAAATGCTCTTGCGGTCACGAACACGCGGTAGGCTCAATAGCGGAATTAAAAGAACTTGCAAAAGACAAATTTGATACTATAGAACTTCACAGACCCTATGTCGACGATGTGGTTATCCCCTGCGAAAAATGCGGAAAAGATATGCGTAGGGTGCCGGAGGTTATCGATTGCTGGTTCGATTCAGGCGCAATGCCTTTTGCCCAATGGCATTATCCCTTTGAAAACAAAGAGATTTTTGAAAATCACTTTCCCGCCGATTTTATTTCGGAAGCTGTCGATCAGACCCGCGGCTGGTTCTATTCGTTAATCGCCATTTCGACTCTGCTTTTCAACGAAGCGCCTTACAAAAATGTTATAGTATTGGGTCATGTGCAGGACGAAAACGGGCAGAAGATGAGCAAGTCCAAAGGCAACGCCGTTGATCCGATGGAAGCTCTCACCCATTACGGTGCGGACCCCATTCGTTGGTATTTCTATGAAAACAGCGCGCCTTGGCTTCCCAATCGTTTTTCGGGTAAAGCGGTTGAAGAGGGTCAGCGCAAATTCCTGGGCACTCTCTGGAACACTTACGCATTCTTTGTGCTGTATGCGAACATCGACGATTTTGACGCTACAAAATATACTCTTGATAAAGGTAAATTGACGGTAATGGACAAATGGTGCCTATCTCGTCTTAACACCATGGTAAAGACCGTTGACGACGCTCTTTCAAACTACAAGGTAACTGAAGCGGCGAAAGCATTGCAGTCGTTTGTCGAAGAACTTTCAAACTGGTACGTGAGAAGAAGTCGCGCCCGTTTCTGGGCGAAAGGCATGGAAGACGATAAAATAGCCGCCTATATGACCCTTTACACGGCTCTTGTCACCACAGCCAAAGCCGCTGCGCCAATGGTACCCTTTATTACCGAGAGCATTTACCGCAACTTGGTTTGCTCAATCGACAAAAATGCGCCCGAAAGCGTGCATTTAACAGATTTCCCCTTATGCGACGAATCGTTCATTGATACGGCGCTTGAAGAAGATATGGCGCTGCTCTTGAAAGTGGTTGTGCTTGGTCGCGCGGCGAGGAATTTGGCGGGGATAAAAAATCGCCAGCCCGTGCAAAATCTTTTCGTAAAGGCGGATAAAGCACTTTCGACTTTCTTTACGGATATAGCAGCCGAAGAATTGAACGTAAAATCCGTAACATTCAAGGACAACATCGAAGAATACCTTGAATATCGATTCAAGCCGGATTTCAGAAAGCTTGGTCCAAAAGTCGGAAAAGCGATGGGAGAGGTAAAGACTGCGCTTCAAAAATTAAACGGCGCAGAAGCGAAAAAAGCTCTTGATGATACGGGTGAAGTTAAGATTACGACTCCTTCCGGCGAATTTATCCTCACAAGGGAAGAAGTAGAAATTGAAGTCGCAGAACGCGAAGGCTATCTTTCGCAGCAAGACGGCGCAGTTACCGTTGCGCTTGAAACAAAACTTACCCCCGAACTTATAGAAGAAGGCTTTTTGAGAGAAGTTATCAGCAAACTTCAAACAATGCGCAAAGACAGCGGTTTTGAAGTTACGGATCACATAAAAGTCTATGTTTCCGGCAACGAAAAAATAGCTTCCGTCTTAAAAAAGAACGAAACCGAATTAAAACGCGTAGTGCTTGCAAACAATGTGATTTATGAAGCGGACGCTTCGCAAAAAGAATGGGATATAAACGGCGAAAAGGTATCGCTTGGGGTTGAGCGAGTATAACAAAAAAACCGACAAACGCGATGTTATCGCGTTTGTCGGTTTTTTTCGTTAATTTTGTCTAACACTTTCACTCATACAATTTCCCCGTCATAAATTCCTTTTTCGGTTTCAACCAAGGAATCGGCACAAGTTCCTCTCCGTCTTCGGTAATGTTCGCGGGACGGGACAACCTTTCTTCGAGAGCCTTATACATATTTTCCCGCTCCTTTGCCGCGCCTAATTGTTGTTCGCGTACAAAATTAAACTCTTCGCACTTGAACGGCTTTTTGAAAAGTTCCCGTATTTCGTCTTTCGTGTACTTCTTCCCGTCCGTATAATACTGCGGTTTATAACCCCACGGTCTATACATTTCTTCAGTGACAAGTTCGATGCGGTAGTAATCAAAGGGGCTAAAATATCTTTCTCTTTTTCTTAATACGGGAGCGGGGTCAAAGTCTTTGACTTCGTTGCCTCTTATTATCATGCTTTCAGATACTCCATTGGCTGTAGTATGCATAAGGGAATCGTCCCATTCTAGGTCGAAAAAATCAAGCACGGCTTCAAGAGTAGCTTTTGGTTCAAGTTTTAAATCTTAGAAGCGGATAATTCTGGTGTAAGGTAAGTATTTGTTGTTGGGGAGTAAGTATATGGGTAAATCGTGACTATTACCGTTTATTGCTTTTTGCCAGTTAAGGGATAACATGAAGGACATAAACGTAAATCCGCTTTGGAATACATTAAAAGTTACTTTATCGTGGTTCTCGGGTATTTGCGGCAAGTCTTTCAAGATAGTAATTCACCAGCTTTTCGGCAATATCCGGCGGCAAATCCCTCGGAATAAACGAATTAAAACTCACCCTTGCGTCTATATAAGGCATACCGCAAAAATCTATCAAGAGCGGGAAGCTCCTAAGCCCCATAGAACCGTAATTGTCCCGCTGATACGCCCAAATAGCGTCGGTTATCAGCTCCTTATAAAGAGAGAGCGCCAACTGTTTGGGTTTTGTCCCTATCATCTCCACAGGATTCCAATCCGTCATATTGCTGTAAAGCGTCTTTTCGCCGTACAGAAAAACCCGCCTTGTCATGGATTCTCTTATTTTCGATTTAATTAAATCCACGCATTTTGCCGAAAGTTTTTCGTCAACCCTGCCGTTTACATAAAGCGGACGAACCTGCAATATATATACGGCATTATCTTTATAGGCAAATTCAATATCCAGCCTGTCCGTACAAAAAATTTTTTCAAGTCTTGCGGCGGACTCTATCACTTTTTTCAGCATTGTATCCTTTACGTTTGAAACGCTGTTTTTAAAGCAGTAGAAAAGTTTGTCCTCCACCGCCGCGCCGGAGGTAATCCCCGAAGTCGTGCCGCCTAAGTCAAAATGCACCTTATAATAATTTGCGCCGCCGTTAGGTTCAAGGGTAAAGACCACCCCTTCAGCGTTAGGGTGTTCCAACAGCGGTTGAACGAGGAACTGATTATCCTCCGCCTCATCGTCGTAAGATGCCAAAACCTTTTTCGCAGCCGCAAAAAAGGCGTCCTTGCTAAGAGCGCAAATCTCCGATTCAAACTTCCCCGCCTGCGACTGTCCGTCTTTATCCTCATTCTTTGCGCTGCTCCGAACGATGATTTTTTTAGCCTGAAATTTTTCGGAAACCCTCTGCCACACAGTTTTCGGATTTTTACGAAATTCCCTCAAAGTAAAATAAAGCAGGGGCAAAACCTTTGCCCCAAAATCTTCCTTAGTGTTATACAGAAACTCCAACGTCTCCGCTTTTGTGCCGAAATTATACATGATGTTCCCTTGTCACTTTACTGCTTTTGCCATATATACGTTGGTTTCGTATGGCACGGGAATGTTTTCCTTCTTTAACGAGCGCAGATACGCGGCTATTTCTTCAATAACGGCGTTAAACTTATCGCCGACCTGAC
>JAFXOC010000528.1 GCA_017529085.1 Selenomonadaceae bacterium
AGACCAAAATTCTATCAGTTCCGTGCCGCGTTCGCGAAAAGTTAGGTAACTGTCTCCCGATTCTCCTCTCATAGCCCAAAACGCTTCGTTTCGAGTGTCTACCTCTTCAAAAGGTCGCACCAACTTACGAGTTAATTCAAAATCAGGTTCGGCAACTTCATCGCCGGATTTTAAGCGATAGACATAATCGGCAAAATATGGAAAAATTAGTCTTTCTTGCTGCCATGGCACGACAGATGAGAATGGAAAATGTTGATCCGTGGAAACATCGGAACATTTTACGATTTGCGTTTTTTTGGTATTTATATTCATACAAATCAAGGAATTGCCTTTTAGCGGTGAAATCCACAATTCATTTGCTAAGCGAAAAACTGCGCCGGGTTGAAAACCATTCGGTAATGGCAAATCTAAAATGTTGGCTTTCAATGTATTCATATCAACTGTAAGCAAAACAGGCTTGTTTCTTACGGTTAAATACCATGTATCTTCTACAAGTTCCGCCGCTCCAAACGCGGTATCATCTCCAAGTCCCAAATCCCGTAACCAATGCTCATGATAGATGTAACGATCTTCTTTTATGCGGTATTCAACAAGCAATCCATTGATATTTCCAACGAAATAAACGGAATCATTCCATTTCACAAAAGCTCCGAAAGCGCCGTAACGCCCTATATTAGGTTCCCATACCTTTTTTTCACAAGGGACTAAATTTAATTTTCTTGTTGCAATATTGTATTCTCCAAAAGCATCGTTTGAAAATACGGGCGGCATGATAAGCTTATCTTCGGCTCTGACGAGCGGTATATAATCCACACCCCAAGCCTTCAATTTTTCGTTGTTCGGCACTCGGCAAAGAACCTTTACTTCATCTGTATGCAAATCGGCTTCGCATAACGCGCCAAAAACATTTCTCACGTTATAAATGAAATAAATTTTTTCTCCATCGCGGGAAAATGCATTTACTTGCGGACATTTAGGTAAAATTTTTAACGTATAATATGGCGGTTGAAGAGTTGGTTTGACTGCAACGCGTCCTTTGATATTTCTTGGCGAACCAAAACACACATCGGCGTATTCCAACGCTCTTCCCTGCTCATCGCTCTCATCGTAAATCACATTATCGATAGCTTTGAATTTGTTTCTAACTTCTTCAAATGACTGTCGTAAATTTTCAAAAAGCAGAGAAACCGTCTTGTTTAAATCCTTGTCAACCAACCACCAAATACAAATATCCTTTCTTTCGTTTGTAAGATAAATAAGATTTTCCAAAAGCGTAATAGCCAAAGATCCCGTAGTGAGCAATACGCTCGACCATAAGGAAAACAGCAATACCTTTCTGTCTTTAATACACTCGTTCCATTCAATCGGTAATATCGGAATTTCGCGCTTCGTAAACAGGCCAGTCATCCAACTTTTTAAAGTTTGGATATTATCTCTAAGCGCGTACAGCGCAATTGGTTTCCCCGCTTTTTGGAAATTGGTTTTGTAAGCAGAATTATCGCCATAATATATGTTTCCCCATTGCATCGCCCTGTCAAAATTTTTGCTTTCATCGTGAATACTCTTAGCCAGGTGCAATTGTTTAGTCCACATATAAGTTTGCTCAAGTCTAATTCGCTCATTTTCGTCTGCGATGGCATCTATCAAAGCCTTAATCAGTCCATCATCGAACCACCACAGCACCGCATTTTTCATATTGCCCGTGGCATCGCCTAAGGAGGAAAGCAAGTTCATAAACGATTGCGCCTGTTTACTCGCGCTATCGTTGCTTTTAGACAAAAAATCAGATCCAAGATAAAATACAATTATGCGTTTGCCTCGTACCAAACTTTGCCACGAATCGGGTATAGGATGCGACTCCATAAGCGTCTTTTCATCGCGTTCGATAGAGCATAAACTATCCAGATTAAGCAACAGTTCCGACCAACCTGTTTGTTTTTCACCTTGTTCATAAATCGTCATTTTTTTCACGTCTTTCATAAACCGTAATTAATCCCATACAATCCGCTATAATAAACAAATTTCTTAACATCGATCTGCTAATGCGTTTTCAATCTTTTCTACAACATAGTTATAAATCTCAGAATAAGTTTCAATATTTTGAAGATACTTTGATATGCCGTTATTAATACACTCATTCAAATTCTCATCTGACTTGTACTGTTTTTCAAGCAATCGACATCTCCAAAAGAATAACGCAACCACATAGTTTTTAGTGAACTCTTCATCATGACTGAATTTATTCTGCATATAACCTTCCATAATTTCCATAAGATAATTCCAAAGTTCATCGAACTTTTCCAAAGAGTTTTCTTTTATTAACAAATTTAACATGGCTCCCGCCACAAGTAACAAAAAGTTAAGTCTACTCTTTATTTGACGCGAAGACTCATCGTAATAATTAAATTTGATACGATATCTGACCATAACAAACAGATCCCACGTTTTCTTCCACCCTTGAACCGGAGAACTTGCAAATATATCCAAATATATTTTTGCAATATCGTAATGACATTGCTGTAATCTTACCTCATAAGCCTTTATATCATTATCAGAGCACATCAAAGACAACTCAAGATACGGCAAAGATTCAATCAAATACTCCTTCTTACAAAAGAAAAATCTGATCCAAGTTGATAATTCAGCAAATGC
>JAFXOC010000529.1 GCA_017529085.1 Selenomonadaceae bacterium
TCTTGATGCGGAATTTGAAGATATGAATACTCAACCGGATCTCTGGCTGAACAAAGCAACCCAAAATCAAAAATTCCCTTTTGCAGACCATCTGTTACCAATTCTTCGTTACCGCTGGTTAGGTGGATACGAATTTGAGGATATAAGGCACGCATATCCTTAATTGCTTGAAAAACATACCGCATACCCTCAGTTTCTCCACAACCGATATAAACATCGCCTTCGATAACATCTTCAATATTTGCAATTTGATTAACGGTTTTATCGGCTAGGGAAATAATTTCTTCCGCCCGCGCTTTTAAAAGCAAACCCGCTTCAGTAAGCTGCGTCCGTCTTTTACCGCGTATTAAAAGCGCTGTTCCCAACTCCTCCTCAAGTTCCGCAATCTGCCTGGAAAGAGTCGGTTGCGTAAGATTTAATTCTTCGGCTGCTCTACTTATATTTTCATGTTTAGCGACCGCCAAAAAATATTTAAGTACCCTTAATTCCGTTATACTCACCTTCCACATTACCACGCCTCGTGACAGACAGTATGCGCTCAACTCTGTCGCATTTCATTCCCAATCTCTGTTATTTGCTTAAAGTAGCCATATTGCCGATTACTGTTTTCTTCTTAAAACGATGCCGCTAAATACTGCAAAAACCGCATATATTAAGCAAATCCACGGAAACCAATTCCCAGTTTCGCCATATATAGTATGCCTGCCTTGTTTTGGAATGTCAAGATAAATCATCCCCGTATGCACATTCATGACGTTCGCCATGTGGAGCGGTCTGCCGTACATATCGTAGAGAATAATATTGCCGTTCACGGGGTTTCGTAGTACGGAAAAGCCGCATTCAATGGCGCGAGCTTGCACGCCGTAAGAGGTAAAATATTGGAAGGCTTGCCAATCATAGGAGGGATTTATAAATATATCCGCTTCTCTACCGTTATAGGCGTATTTATTGGACGTATAATCGGCGCAGATAAGATATGTATATTTTACGCCGTCCGCTTCTATCACAGGCGTTTTGCCGTCGCCTCTTTCAGTGAAAGGTTCTTCCACTACAGGCACAAGATGATTTTTTAAGTAAGTGTTCAAAAGTTCGCCCTTGCTGTTTATGAAATTCAATGTGTTCTTTTCCTTTTGATTTTCGTCCGACGGCTTTCTTAAAAGCGGAAATATAATATGAATTTTGTATTCCTTCGCTATACTCCGTACCCCTTCGATATATTTATCAGTTAAATGTTCGGGACACGAAAAAGCGTCCTCTGGGAATACCATTAAACTCGATTCGTTCTGTATCGCCTGTTTGGCGCGCTCCTTGATTATATCCATACTGGCTTGAAATTCTTTTTCTTCATAGGAACCCGAATATTTATCTAAGTATGATATATTTTCCTCCCACAAATTGGTATTTTCAACGCTCGCCGCCACCCTTACCGTTTTGTCGGTAGTGGTTATTTTCTCTACGGTTGTCATGCCGACGCTTGTAATTGCAACGACGACAAGACCGTACATGATAGCGTTTGTAATCGTCGATTTGTTTACTCCTTCTTCCCAAATATAGTTTACGATTGATGCAAACAACGTTACCGTAAACGAAACGCCCACTACGCCAGTAACGCTTGCAAGCTGCATTAAACCTATATTCCAAAACTGCGATACGGAAAGGGAGGTCATCACCGAAACAAAAGGATTGTCTATAAAGAATTCCGCGACGGCGACGGAAGCGGGGAGCGCGTAATAACCAATGATTTTGTTCGCCTCAAAGTACCGGCAAAGGAAATAAACAAA
>JAFXOC010000058.1 GCA_017529085.1 Selenomonadaceae bacterium
GATTCAGGAACAGAACGCCGTTGCGGGGATAACCAATAAAATATTGTCTAAAGTCGTAACAAAAGTTGCGCTTGGAACAGAGGCGGCGTTAAGTTCGTTTCCAAAAGAAAAATGCGTATATACGGGAAACCCTATCAGAAAAAGCGTTATGGAAGGCGATAAGACAAAGGCTTTGAAGGAATTCGGGTTTAAAGAAGATTTGCCGATATTGCTGATAACCGGCGGCAGTCGCGGGGCGAGGAGCATAAACAATGCTGTTTTGGAACTGATAAAAAAACAAGAGGCAGAAAAGCGGGTACAGATTTTGCACGTTACCGGAACTTTGGGGTATGAAAGCGTATTAGAGTCTGTCAAAAATACGGGCGTTGACTTAGAGCAACAGCCAAATATAAAAATCGTACCGTATCTGTATAATATGCCAATGGCGCTTTCCATGGCGGATTTGCTCATAATGCGGGCGGGAGCGATCGCATTGGCGGAAGTTGCGGCTGTGGGGAAACCCGCGGTGCTTATCCCGTACCCTTACGCAACGGGAAATCATCAGGAAGCTAACGCTCGAGCTTTCGTGGAAAAAGGCGCGGCGAGAATGATTTTGGATAGAGATCTGACGGGAGAAATTTTGATAAAAGAGGTTGAGGAGATTATATTTGACGGAGAAAAACGAAAAAATATGGTTGCGGCTAAGAAAGGATTAGGCAAGCCTGAAGCGGCGGCGATGATTGCGAAAATTGCGGTTGAGATTGCGAGGAAGTAAGGAGTGTATACGTTTGAAAGAATTGCAGGCGCTAAAAGGACTGAAAAAGATACATTTTGTCGGTATCGGCGGCGCGGGGATGAGTCCTTTGGCGAAGATTTTAACGGAACTTGGTTATGAGGTATCCGGTTCCGATACGGCAAAATCGGATATTATTGATAAATTAAAAGCCTTGGGAGCTGTCGTTTACGATAAACAGGACGGCGAAAACGTTCGGGGAAAAGACGCTATCGTGGTGTCCAGCGCAATACCTTTTGACAACCCCGAAGTTCTTGCGGCGGGCAGTTTGAAAATCCCAAAACTTCACCGTTCGGATATAAACGCCGCATTGGTGAACGAATATAAAGGTATAGCGGTTGCGGGAGCGCACGGGAAAACCACTACGACTTCAATGATCGGAGTGGCATTAAACGCTATAGGAAAAGAGCCTACCGTGATAGTGGGCGGCGTTGCGCCGGATTTGGGCACGAACGCAAAACTTGGAAAAAGCGAATATCTTGTATCTGAGGCGGACGAGAGCGACGGGTCTTTTTTAAAACTTCGCCCATATATAGCAGTGGTGACGAATGTGGAAAACGACCATATGGATCATTACGGCACTATGGACAATATTCGAGCCGCTTTTAAAGAGTTTATCGAATATACGGATAAGAATACGGGGTACGCCGTGCTTTGCTACGACAGCCCCGAGTTAAAGGCGATAGCGGAGAATATTGACAGGAATATCATCTCTTACGGGATAAGTTCCGAAGCGGATTATATGGCGAAAAATATCGCCATGGAGAATGCGGGAGAAGCCTTTGACCTCTTTGTAAAAGGCGAATTTAAAACTCGCGTCAAGTTGAATTTGCCGGGGAAACACAACGTCTTAAACGCATTGGCTACGATAGCGGTGGGAAATATTATAGGAGCTTCGCCGGAAGAAATGGCTAAGGGATTGACGGCTTTCCACGGAGCGAAGCGGCGTTTTGAAACAAAGGGCAGAAAAGACGGAGTTTGGGTGCTTGACGATTACGCGCATCATCCAACGGAAATTGCCATGACATTAAAGGCGGCGAAAGAGACTAAGCCTAAAAAATTGGTGGCAATCTTCCAGCCCCATAGATATTCAAGAACGAAACTTTTAAAGGAAGAATTCGGAGAGGCATTTATAAGCGCTGACGAACTTATTTTAACGGATATTTATTCGGCGGGAGAAGCGCCAATCGAAGGAATAACGGGCGAAACGGTTTTAGAGGAAGTTGTGAAACAGACCAATCAAGAAGTCGTATACATCAAAGATAAAAACCATATAGCAAAATACGTGGAGGAAAAGTTAAAAGAAGAACCGAATAAAGACGACGCTAACCCAATAATGATAATGACAATGGGCGCAGGCGATATATATAAAATCGGCGAAGAAATAGCCAAAAACTTATAAAACGGGAGTCCAGAGGGGCGAAGCTCCTTTGGCAGGGTCAAGGGGCAGCGCCCCTTGTGGGGTTTGGGGCGAAGCCCCAACAATACAAGGAGAATGTATGAATAAGAAAATAGTAGTAGTAATGGGAGGAACTTCCACGGAGGCGGAAGTGTCGAGGAGAACGGGGAGTGCAATATATTCTGCGTTGAAGAAGAAAGGTTATAACGTTGTTTCTATGGAGTTAAATCCTCCCACCTTTGCGGACGATATACAGAGGGAAAAGCCGGATATAGTGTTTAACGCGCTTCATGGAAAATTTGGTGAAGACGGGCTTTTGCAAGGGACGCTCGATATGCTTAACATTCCCTATACGGGTTCGGGAGTGCTTGCGGCGGCGCTGACTATGGATAAGGGCATGACTAAGCGGGTGTTGAAGGCTGAAAATGTACGGACGCCTAATGGGAAGGTTTATTATAGGTTTCAACAGGTTGAAGAGGTTGAGGAAGACATAAGGAAGGAGTTTTCCTTGCCCTGCGTGATAAAGGCGACTGATCAGGGATCGAGTATCGGCGTGTATATCGTGGATAAGGCGGAAGATATAAAAAAAGCCGTAGAGGAATGTTTTAGGCTATCCGCAACGATTTTGGCGGAAGAATTTATCGACGGCAGAGAGCTGACCGTTGCGCTTTGGGGCAATTCCGAGACGGTGGAGGCTTTTCCCATAATAGAGATAACCACGCTTTCGGGGAAATACGATTACGAGAGCAAATATACGGTGGGCGCGTCCAGCCATATTATCCCCGCAAAGATTCCCCCGGAAGTTGCGGAGGAAGTTGCGGAGCTTGCGAAAAAAACCTTCCATATCACATATTGCGCAGGCGTCGCAAGAGTTGACTTTATGCTGTCTAAAGATAACAAGCCTTACGTTATAGAAGTAAATTCCGTGCCGGGAATGACTGAAACTTCACTTGTCCCAGATGCTGCAAGGGCTATGGGTATGGAATTCGGAGAGCTTTGCGAAAAGATTTTGATAATGGCGGGTTTTGAGAAGGATTGAGAAAATGAAACCCGAACATAAAAATTGCCGCGATTGGTACGAGGGAGATCCCGTTCTTGAAGCATATCACGATAACGAATGGTGCAAGATAAATCACGACGACAGGTTCCAATTTGAAATGCTCTGCCTTGAGGGTTCAAGCGTGGGCTTGTCGTGGAAAACCGTAATGCATAAGAGAGAAGCGTACAAGGCGGCGTTTCACGATTTCGATATCGATGCTTGCGCAAATATGACGGACGAGGAATTAAAAGCAAATTTATCAAATTCTGGGCTTATCCGCAACCGAAGCAAAATATTCGGCGTGAGGAAAAATGCGAGAGCAGTTCAAAAAATTCGCAGCGAATACGGCTCATTTGACGCTTATCTTTGGAGTTTTGCCAAAAATAAGCAGATAGACGGGTATTGGACGGATTTAAAAGATATTCCCACGTCGTCAGATGTGTCGAAAGCGATGAGCAAAGATATGAAAAAACGGGGTATGAGTTTCGTGGGGGAGGTTATCACATACTCTTTCTTGCAAGCAATAGGAATTGTGAACGATCATCTTGCGGATTGTAAATATAGATGAAAAAAACCCGAAACAAGTATAAAGTTTCGGGTTTTTATTTTTGATACCATTCCGCCTTTTGCGGCGGTTTTTATTTACGCCACTCGCATACGCCGTCTTTGCAATTTTGCCCCGATTCGGTATAGGACGAACCTTCTTGTTTGTTTTCTTCCGCAAAAGCCGCAGAAGATACAATTAGCGTCATACCGATTAACGCCGCGCAAATTAACTTTTTCATCCGTATCACCTCAATTTCATAACCGTGTTAAGGCAACCTCTGAAAACTGTGTGGTTTCTCTGATGGCTCCCCGCCCCTTTGGGGCGGGGAGCCATCAACAATCAGTTTCTAAAGATGCCCTTTAACGCATTCATCCCGCAAGTTTCAACGCATTTGCCGCATCTGATACACTCTGCGGAATTTACCGATTTAGCGGGATTTATTCCCATAGGACAAATTTTTTCGCAAGCGCCGCAATTAATACAACTCTGTTTGTCATATTTCATGCGGTAAAAACTTATTTTATTCAGCAAACCGTACAATGCGCCAAGTGGGCAGAGAGTTTTGCAAAAAAAACGGTAAACCGTCGTACAGCCGATTATTACGATTAATAACACAAATATTTTTATTGCAAACAGAACGCCTACGCTGTCACGAAATTCGGGATGCGTTATCAACAATGGAATGGCTGCTTCCAATGTGCCAGCGGGACATATATATTGAC
>JAFXOC010000530.1 GCA_017529085.1 Selenomonadaceae bacterium
ATGTTACCGTTGAATCTTTGAGAGCGCAAATAGGCATTGTCCCGCAGGAAACCATGCTCTTTAGTTCAAACGTTCGCGAGAATATCCGTTACGGTAGGCTAGACGCTACGGATGAAGAAGTTGTTGAAGCCGCAAAAGCTGCCAATGCAGACGTATTTATAAAAGAACTTCCCGAGGGTTACGATACGGAAATAGGCGAGCGAGGATTAAATTTATCCGGCGGTCAGCGTCAAAGAATCGCCATAGCCAGAGCAATTTTAAAAAATCCCGCTATATTAATATTGGATGAAGCGACAAGCGCGCTTGATACGGAAAGCGAAAAAATTGTGCAGGCGGCTCTCGATAAACTTATGGTGGGGCGCACATCTTTTGTGATAGCCCATAGACTTTCAACGATTTTTCATGCGGATCATATATATGTTATAGATGCTGGAGAAATCAGAGAGCACGGTACTCACGAGGAACTCTTGAAATTAAAAGGGCTGTATTATAGTTTATATCAAATACAGTTTGGTAACGTTTGATTTTTTTTTAATTGTCGGTTATACTATAAAAAGCTTCTTTCTTTCTCTTTCTCTTTTTTGTAAAAAATAGAAAACGAAAGAAAGAAGCAAAGAAAGAGAAAGAGAAAAATTTAATAAATTAAAATAATTTTTCTTTAATCAAAACTAAAAATAAACGAGGTTAAGGTTTTTTCTTTCTCTTTTTTCTTTGTTACTTTCTTTTTTTCTTAGCTGCGCTTCGCTACGCATATAAGATTCGCTAAACGCTAAAGCGTTAAGCGAATCTAACATCTTTTTTTCAAAAAAGAAAGAGAAAAAAGAAAGTAACAATTTAAATACATAAGAAGAAAGGGGAGAGACGGTTGCAGATTTTGTATGATATCGCGGCGGTTGTGTTGTTTTTCCCCGTGCTTTTTATGTTTTTAGTGCGTGCGACCAGGGAAAGAGGTTTTGTTGAAAGAATACGACAGAGTATGTTCGGTATTTTTCCCGAGCACGCTTTGGACTCGGTGGAAAAGAAGAATTGTATATGGGTTCATGCGGCGTCCGTTGGGGAAGTTGTGGCTACAAGCCCTCTTATTAAGGAGTTTAGGAGAGAATTTCCCAAAAGTCCGATTTTGGTTTCTGTTGTAACCGCTAGCGGTTATGAGATGGCGAACCGCATAATAAAAGATGCGGACAGCATTATATATTATCCACTTGATTTTCCGTGGATTGCGGGACGCGTGCTTCGTCGTATTCGTCCTAGGGTGTTTTTGCCTGTGGAAACGGAGCTTTGGCCGAATTTCTTAAAAGCCGCCAGAAAACTTCGCATACCTGTTATGATGGTGAACGGACGCATAAGCGATAAGAGCGTAAAGCGGTATCATCATTTGAGAAGTATGCTCGACGATATGATTGGAACCATTAAAAAGTTTGCAATGCAATCGCCGATTGACGCGGAATATATAAAGCGATTGGGAGCGCCCGAGGAACTTGTTACCATAACGGGCAATACTAAGTTTGATCAGACTTATACGGACGTTTCATCGGAAGAAAAGGAAACGATTTTAGGAGAGCTTGGATTTTCTAAAGATGATAAGATTTTTCTTGCGGGAAGTACCCATCGCGGAGAAGAAGAATATGTGTTAAAAGCTTTTAAAAAGGTTCGGGAGAAACATCCTACGGCTAAACTTCTGATTGCGCCAAGAGAACTTTTGCGCACTATGGAAGTTACCCATATAGTAAAAAGCGCGGGGTTTGTCGTTGCGACTCGGACAAAATTGCAAAAAAAACACGATACGAAACACGATGTCGTGGTTTTGGATACTATAGGCGAATTGGGGAAAATTTACAGTATCGGCGATGTTATCTATGTAGGCGGAAGTTTGATTTCACACGGCGGGCATAATATATTAGAACCGGCGGCACATGGTAAAGCTATCGTGGTCGGGCATAATATGTTCAATTTCAAAGATACCCACGCCCTTTTTACGAAAAGGAACGCTTGTATAACGGTTGCGGACAGCGACGAACTTTCAAAGGAAGTGGCGAGACTTTTTGACGACGAAGCTGAAAAAAACCGTATGGAAGCCGAGACTCTCGCTATTGTCAACGAAAACAAGGGAGCGGCGCGAAAATCCGCCGTATTGCTAAAGGAAACTTTGGAGTGTTACGAAGCGAAAGAACGGTTGCTTCATATAAAAACTACTCAAAAAATTGAAAACCTCCAGACTTATTTTATAAACCTTGTCCACAGTAAAAACGTGGAAGGCGTCGGCAACAATGTTCTGATTGCGTTCTTATATTGTTTTTCTCTTATTTACAGGATGTTGGTAAATTTAAAGTTGGGGGTTTATAAGATAGGACTGTTCCATAAGGAAAGCTTATCCTGTTTCGTAATAAGTCTCGGAAACGTCACCGTTGGCGGCACGGGGAAAACCCCTACGGCGCAATGTTTGGCGAGAGAAATTCGCGATATGGGATATAGAGTGGTTATCTTAAACCGCGGGTATAGAGCGAAATGGCACGGAGAAGTCGGTGTTGTGTCCGATGGCGAAACCCTTCACATGGATGCGAAAGAAACCGGCGACGAGGCTTTTATGCTTGCAAAGCATTTGCCCAATGTTCCCGTGTTGATAGGCGCTGAACGAGCCATTACTGGACGGTACGCCATAGAGCATTTCGGAGCGGAAGTTGCGATTTTAGACGACGGTTATCAACATTGGCAACTAAACCGAGATATTGACATATTGCTTGTGGATGCGGTAAATGTTTTCGGTAACGGGCATATTCTGCCTCGCGGAACTTTAAGGGAGCCTATTTCTCATATAAGCCGGGCAGACGTTTGTCTTATGACAAAGGTGGATCAGGCGGCGGAAGGTTCGATTGAATACATTAGGGATACCGTTCATAAACACAACGATAAGGCTTTGATAGTGGAAAGCATTCATCAGCCCAAGACTTTTATTCCCATGGAAAAATGGTTCGATCATATAGGGGAAGTGGGTATACCGGTATCGGAAATAAAGGGACGGCGTATTATGGCAGTGTCGGCCATAGGAAATCCCGCATCCTTTGAACAGACGCTTTCGGACTTGGGCGCGGTTATCGTTGAGAGTTTGCGTTATCCCGATCATCACGAATACACCGTAAAAGAAATGGAAAGCGTTTTTAGGCAAGCTGATAGCGAGGATGCGGAAGCCATTGTCATAACCGAAAAAGATGCGGTTAAATTCCCACCGGAAGTTTTGGGCGGCGAAATTAAAATTCCGGTTTATGTTATTTCCGTTGAAGTAACTTTCCAAGAGGGAGCTAAAGAATTTAGGGAACTTTTGAAATCAAGGATAGAAGAAGCGGTGTCTAAAAGGGAGAAAGGATGAAAAATATGAAAAGCCTTTGCGTTATTCCTGCGCGTTATTCCTCAACCAGACTGCCGGGGAAACCTCTTAGAGATATTGCGGGTCTTCCCATGATTGTTCGCGTATATCGTCGCGCAAAGAAAGCGGAGCGTGTTACCGACGTGATAGTTGCTACGGACGATGAACGTATATTTAAAGCGGTCGAAGAAAACGGTGGACGCACGGTTATGACGAGGGCTGATCATAATACGGGGACGGATAGGTTGGCTGAAGTTGCGGAAAACTTTTCCGATGTTGATTTAATAATAAATGTGCAGGGCGACGAGCCGTTAATCGATCCGATTTTAATAGACGAACTTACGGGCCTGTTTGAAAATGACGAAAACCTTCAAATGGCGACCGTTAAAACCGAATTGAAGGACGAAACCGAAAAAAATAATCCTAATAACGTAAAGGTAGTAACCGATAAAAACGGATACGCTCTGTATTTTTCTCGTTCTCTTATACCTTATCCTAGAAAAGAAGGAATTTCAAAGGTTTATAAGCATATAGGAATTTATGCGTATAGACGGGATTTCCTTTTGAAATATGCAAAGATGGAATCGACTCCTTTGGAACTTACGGAATCTTTGGAGCAGCTTCGCGCTCTTGAAAACGGTTATAAAATTAGGGTAATAGAAACTGACAAAGAATTTGTAGGCGTGGATACAGAGGAAGATTTGGCGAGGGTGAACGAGATTTATAAGAGAATGGAGGGCGCATTATGAACAAGGTTAAGATTGGCGATTATTATATAGGCGACGGCGAACCTCTAATGCTTTTTGCCGGACCTTGCGCATTGGAGAGCTTGGAGCGTTGCCTCTTAATAGGTAGTACCATTAAGGAAATTGCAAAACGCTTAAATATGCCCTATGTGTTTAAAGCGTCCTTTGATAAAGCCAACAGATCTTCTTTTCATAGCTATAGAGGGCCGGGACTTGAAGAGGGCATTAAAATGCTCAAAGAGATAAAAAAAGAGTTAAATGTGCCGATTATAACCGACATTCACGAAACATATCAGGCAAAACCCGTGGCGGAAGTGGCTGATGTTATTCAGATACCGGCGTTTTTATGTAGGCAGACGGATTTACTATATGCGGCGGCGCAGACCGAGCGTGTTGTTAATGTAAAGAAAGGTCAATTTTTGGCGCCGGGGGATATGCGAAACGTTGTGGACAAGTTGCATGAAACTGGCAACGAGGGCATACTTTTAACCGAACGCGGCGCTTCGTTTGGCTATAACAATCTTGTGGTGGATATGAGAACATTCCCTATAATGCGTTCTTTCGGTTATCCCGTGATTTTTGACGGTACGCACAGCGTACAGCTTCCCGGCGGCGCAGGAACGAGATCTTCCGGAAATCGGGAATATGTGGAATATTTAGTTCGCGCGGCTGTTGGAGCCGGAATTGATGGACTTTTCTTAGAGGTGCATGATAATCCGGAAGAAGCCTTGTCTGACGGTCCCAACATGATTTATTTGGATAAACTTGAGGAGCTTTTAACGGACGCAATAAAGATTCATGAGATAGTGCGGGGTAAGAATTGATGAAATCGGCTGCAATAGAAGCTTTGAAAATAGAGATGGAAGCAATTTCGCGGTTGATACCGCGAATTGACGATGAATTTGAACGTGTTGTCCGCGCCATACTTGATTGCAGAGGGCGAGTAATCGTAACAGGCATGGGGAAGAGCGGGCATATCGGGCAAAAAATCGCAGCCACTTTTGCAAGCACTGGCACCCCTTCTTTTTTCATGCATCCCGCCGAGGCTTTTCACGGCGATTTAGGGATGGTGACGGAGAAAGATATAGTTATGGCTATATCAAACAGCGGCGAATCCGCCGAAGTTGTCAACATTTTGCCTATCCTAACCCGTATCGGCGCAAAGATTATCGCCCTTTGCGGCAGACGAGATTCTGCGCTTGGAAATCACTGCGATTTCTATATAGATATAAGCGTTGAAAAAGAAGCTTGCCCATTGGGGCTTGCGCCTACGGCAAGCACTACGGCGACGCTCGCTATGGGCGACGCTCTTGCGGTTGCGCTTATGGAGGAGCGGAACTTTACTTCAGAGGATTTTGCTCTGTTTCATCCCGGCGGCGCTCTCGGCAGAAAATTATTGCTTAAAGTCGAAAACGTTATGCATACGGGAGAGGATAATCCTATCGTTAAACGCGGCATGACGGCGAAGGATGCGCTTTTTGTCATGACTGATAAGGGGCTTGGCGCGGCAAGTGTGGTGGACGAAAATGGCAAATTTATCGGACTTATTACGGACGGCATAATTCGCCGCGCTCTTCATAAAGATAATAATTTCTTGGACGAGCCGGTTGAGAGCATTATGTTTGAAACGCCGCTTGTGATTACGCCGGGACGTTTGGCGGCGGAAGCGCTGTCCATTATGGAGAAACACAAACCGCGTCCTGTTACCGTGCTTCCCGTTATCGACAGAGAAAATATTCCCGTGGGAATTGTGCATTTGACCGACCTCCTAAGGCAAGGAGTTGTTTGATTTGGATTTAAAAGATAGAGCAAAAAAAATAAAGGTTATAGCTTTTGACGTTGACGGGGTTTTAACCGACGGCGGCATTTATACGGGCGCAGATGGAGAAATCTTTAAACCTTTTCATTGCAGAGATGGTTTAGGAATTAGCTTGGCGAGAAATGCTGGATTGAAGCTTGCCATAATAACCGGCAGAAAATCGCCGCAAGTGGCTTATAGAGCGAAGGAATTGAAGTTTGACGCTCTTTGGCAGGGTGTAATGGATAAACGAGAGGCCTATAAAGAGTTAAAGGAAAAATTTTCGGCGACGGACGAAGAAATCTGCTATGTGGGCGATGACTTGATAGATTTGCCGATTTTGACACAAGTCGGATTAGCGACGGCTGTAGCGGACGCAATGCCGGAGGTTATAGAAAGAGTCCATTACGTCGCAAAATTTTCCGGCGGTCATGGCGCGGCAAGAGATGTGATAGAATGTATATTGAAGGCTCAAGGTAAGTGGGAAGGTATTATTGAAGGTTATCTTGCGAAGGTATCGCCTAAACAGGAAAAAATTAATCAATAAAATCATAGATAAATCTAAATGACGTAAAAATAAAAAACAAACAATAAAAAGTACCCGGGAGTCCAGAGGGCAACGCCCTTTGGCAGGGTCAAGGGGCAGCGCCCCTTGTGGGGTTTGGGGCGAAGCCCCAACAAAGAAAGGAGATGAAGAATATGTTATACAAAACGCTAATGTTTATGAGTTTTTGCGCCAGGCATATTCCTTATCGCCTTTTGATGATTGCGGGTTATGTTTTTGGACAGCTTTATTATTTGATAGTTAAGAAGCAGAGAAACCGCGCCATAGAGCAGATGAAACTTTCGCTTAAAATTGATGACGACGAAGCGAGAAGGCTTGTAAGAGAGTCATTTGTCAATCTTGCGAAAAATATGCTTGAAATTTTATATATGCCGAAGTTAAACAGGAAAAATCTATCGGAATATATTACTATTGAGCATTTTGAACGGGTAACGGAAGCTATGGCTGAAGGTCATGGCTTGGTTGTAATTACGGGACATATCGGCACATGGGAATGGATGAGCGCATCTATGGCGATTATGGGGGTAAAGACGACGGCTATTGCAAAACCTCAGCCTAATATGGATTATACAAGAGCGTTAGACGATTTAAGGGCCATGGTTGGGGTCGAAATATTTTCAAGAGGCACAAGCGAACTTTTGGCGGCGGGTCGCGCATTAAAAGGCGGTAAACTTTTGGGTTTTTTGATGGATCAGGATGCAGGTCCAGGCGGCGCTTTTATGGAATTTTTGGGACGCGTTGCGTCAACTCCAATGGGTGCGGCTGTTTTTGCGAGGAAATTCAAGTCTCCCGTTGTTTCAATGTTTATTTTAAGGCAAAAAGACGGTCGGCATATTATAAAAGTCGGCGAAATTATGCGCTATGAAGATACGGGTGATACTGATAAGGATCTTTATAGATTTACGGAGAAAATGACAAAGGAAATTGACGCTGTTATAAGGGAGCACCCGACGCAGTGGATTTGGTTCCAGAAGCGTTGGAACACTGCGCCCGATATGCAGCGAAAGAAACATCATGTAGTGAAGGAGCAAAAGGAAGAATGAACAAGAAGCAAAAAATAATAATAGCGCTTATGATTTTTGCTTTCTTGGCTCTTGTGGGGTGGGTACTCTCAACGATTCCCGAAGCTCCCGAGAATACGGAACCTAAAGATGAAAAGCGAATAATGTCGTATGAAGGAAATACATTGGTGTCGGAAAAAGACGGAAAACGGCAATGGCTTTTAAAGGCGGAAAAGATGTCCGTTGACGTTGATACGCAAGACGCTTACATGGAAGGCATCGAGGTGGAATTTTACAATGCAGACGGCACCACGATGAAACTAACGGCGCCAAAGGGACTATACTACTATCATGATAAAAATTTTGGAGTTTACGACGGGACCAAGGTGATAACCTCCGATGGCGCGGAACTGACTTGTGATAAATTGTATTGGTTGTCAAAGGACGAAATGTTAGTTGCCGAAGATAACGTTAAGGTGAAAAAAGACGATTTTTTTGCGAGCGGTAACAAAGCTGAAAGTAAAAACGGGTTTTCCCATTTTAAAATTATAGGCAAGGCTCATGTAGAAAAAGGAGTTAAGCATGAAGAAAATAAAAAAGGGTAAATTGTTAATCGC
>JAFXOC010000531.1 GCA_017529085.1 Selenomonadaceae bacterium
AGATACAATAATGAAAATTTATGCCGCTATAACAGATTTTCGAGAATATATGTACAGCACGAATTTATTGTCGAAAATATGGGGCGAAATTGCCAGGGACATTTTAAATTCGGAACTCAGAAATTACTGCATAGGGATGTCAAGATTCAATCATAAGCGATTAAAACCATCGGATTTTTCACATATATACGAACCCCAAGAAACAGGGAAAATAAAAAAGTTTATATATAAATTTGTTAGAAATATGTTTAATAAAATATATAAACTTCCCGGATATGACGATATGGTGTCAGATTTATTGACAATGCAAGATGGCAACATAAAAAATGCGTTAAACTACGGAAAAGATGTTTTGATATATGGCAGCGGAACTATAGCGGAAGCTCTTTTGCCCATTGTAAAAAAAACTTATCCCGAAATTCGCGTCATAGGATGCGTTGTCAGCGAAAAAGAATCGGCTCAAGGTACGCTTGATGGAATTCCCATCGAATGGATAGATACTTTTAAAAGAAATCCGCAACAAATAACGGTAATTACAGCAACCGTAATATGGGAATACCAGTTTGAGATGAATGAAAAATTAAAGCAACTGGGTTTTGTATCTGTAATAAATCTGTTGTAAATATTGAAGGTGGTTTATTGTGAGATCATGTAAGAAAGCTTTTGAATATGTTTACTTGTTTGTAGGCGGAGATGTGCGTATTTGTCCTTGGAATGGGATTGTTATCGGAAACATATTAGAGAATTCTTTAGAGGAAATATGGAAAGGGAAAAAAGCTACGGAAATCCGCGCTGCGTTTTTAAGAGGCGAGTTGCTTGGTTGCGGAGAACAATATTGTCCTTTATGTATTCAAAAAAGAAGCTCGTTAGAATTTGAACCGGAAGAATTGACGCGTCTTAATGATGAGTTGCCGGATTTACCCGAAATTATTAGTTTGGCGTATGACGAGAGGTGTAATCATGCGTGCCCCTCTTGTCGTCAAGGTATTATGAAGTTTGACAAAGAATATTTGCAAAAACTTGACGGTATAACAAAAAACATTGAGCCGTACTTAAGCGATATGAAAAGAATTATAACAAACGGTATCGGCGATCTGTTTGTGTCTACCGAAATTGTGGATATGTTATCCAGATTAAAACCCAAAAGAAAAGATTTTTCCATGTTTCTTGAAACTAACGGAGTTTTGTTTAAAGATAATTGGGGAAAAATCAGTCATCTGGGCGGGCGAGATATAACCGTTTCCGTAACGCCCAACAGCTTTGACCGAGAAACATATCGTTATTTAGCCGGAAAAGATGATCTTAAAAAATTTGAGAAGAGTATGGAGTTTATTACAGACTTGAAACATCAAGGAGCTATTTCGCGAATTCGGATTATTATGGTGATTCAAGACAGTAATTTTCGCCAGATTCCCGATTTTATAAAAAGGTGTATTGAATACGATGCGGATGATATTGTATTGCGTCCTATATTTAAATGGTTTTATTTACAAGAGGACGAATTCTTGTACAAAAACGTATTGAATCCTGCGCATCCTTATCATAAAGAATATTTGGAGATTATAGAGAATCCTATTTGTAAAGATAAAAGAGTGTTTAATTGGGGATTTGTGGATAAACAAGAGTGTGAATCATTTCCGACTTTAGCCATGAAAAG
>JAFXOC010000532.1 GCA_017529085.1 Selenomonadaceae bacterium
ACGGCACATTGTCCCAAACGTGCCGGACTTGCTTCAAAAACTTTTCCTCTTGAATACTTTTGATAGTCTCTATGGACGCGCATTCAATTTCTTCCTGATAATAAGCCATTGTACCACCTCATACTGTTAGTATAGGCGCGTAGACTAACCGCGCTGCCGATTCGGCAAAATTCACGCATTTTTCCCCAACCGAAACGCTTTTTTGTTGAGTTCCAAAAACTTTTTCGGCACATTCTTCTCTATTATCTCTTCCCAAAGTTTTTCGTCAATGTCAAAGTAATGAGACAACCTACCTAAAAGCACTATATTCACGGCTTTCGCCGAACCCGCCTGTTTCGCTAAATCAAGACAATCCAACGCGTCGATTTTAACGCCTTTAGCCTTTATCTTTTCCGCCAAATTTTCGGGATAAACCGCCGCCCCGGTGATAACCGGCATAGGCTCTATCTCCTGCAAATTTGTAACGATTTGTCCGTCTTTTTTCAAATAGGAAAGCCATCTGGCGGTTTCTAAAATCTCAAAGGAAACGATAAAATCCGCTTCGCCTTCGTCCACAACGGGAGAAGCCACCTTATCGCCAAATCTGACGTAAGTAATGACGCTGCCGCCTCTCTGGCTCATGCCGTGAACTTCGGAAACCTTTACATCGTAACCCTTTGTCAAAAACAAATCGCCCAGAATTTTGCTCGCAAGAAGTGATCCCTGACCGCCAACGCCCACTATTATTACATTCTTAGTTTCCATCATATCACCCCTCTACGCTGCCAAAGGCATTTTTAGGACAAAGTCCGGCGCATACTCCGCAACCAACGCATTGATTAGCGTCCACAACCGCTTTTTTATCCTTCATGGAAATAGCGGGGCAACCGATTTTCATGCAAGACTTACAGCCGATACACTTATCCGCATCCACTTTAAGGGGCGCTTTATGCTTAACTTCTTTCAAAAGAGCGCAGGGACGGCGGGAAATTATAACCGAAGCTTCGTCAATCGAGAGTTCCTCTTTGACAGCCGCTTCAATCTCCTTCAAGTTATAAGGATCTGCGACTCTTACGCGATTTATCCCCATAGCGCGGCAAAGGGCTTCCAAATCGATGCGTCCCGCAGGTTCGCCCTTAATATTTTTTCCCGTCGCGGGGTTCTGCTGATGCCCTGTCATGCCCGTTATGCTGTTGTCCAGAATTATAATCGTACCCTTAGACTGATTATAAGCTACATTCGCAAGTCCCGTCATGCCCGAGTGAACAAAAGTCGAATCGCCTATAACCGCAACCGTATTTTTTGCCGCCTCGTTATTCACCTTTGTAAATCCGTGCAACGCTCCGATTGACGCGCCCATGCAAAGAGTCATATCCATAGCGGCAAGAGGAGGTACCGCTCCCAACGTATAACAACCGATATCACCAAGCACGGTGCAATTCAATTTTTTCAGCGTATAAAAGAGTCCTCTATGCGGGCAACCCGCGCACATCACAGGAGGACGAGGCGGGATAGCGTCCTCTAAACTTTCCCCTACGCCGAAGTTCTTTCCGAAAGCGGCGCGAATTTTATTCTGCGAAAACTCGTCAATCCCCGGCAACAAATTTCTGCCCTCGACCTTTATCCCCATAGCGCGAACGGCTTCTTCGATAACGGGGTCCAGTTCTTCCACCACAACCAGCCGTTCCACTTTTTTTGCGAAATTTTTTATCAAATTCTCAGGCAACGGATTTGTCATGCCCAGTTTCAAAACGCTGACCGAATCGCCGAACACTTCTTTCACATACTGATAAGAAGTGGAAGCCGTAATAATCCCGAGCCAAGTGCCGCCTGTTTCTTCTCTGTTAAGCGGCGAAGTTTCCGCATATTCGGCAAGTTTTCTCGTTCTCTCTTCAACTATCGGATGCCTTTTCTTAGCGTTCCCCGGCATCATGACATATTTTCCTATATTTTTTTCGTAATCCTTCTTAAACTCTTTCCGCTCTCCCGTCTCAACGATAGATTGAGAATGGGCGACTCTGGTGCACATTTTCACCAATACGGGAGTATCGAATTTTTCCGAAATTTCATACGCCAATTTTGTAAATTCCAACGCCTCAGCCGAATCTGCCGGCTCCAACATAGGCACTTTCGCCGCGATAGCGTGACGGCGGCTATCCTGCTCGTTCTGCGAAGAATGCATCCCCGCATCGTCCGCCACGACAATCACCATTCCCGCATTCACGCCCGTATAGCTCATCGTATAGAGAGGATCTGCCGCCACGTTTAATCCGACGTGTTTCTGAGCACAAAATGACCTTCTCCCTGCAAGCGACGCGCCAAACGCGGATTCCATCGCCACTTTCTCGTTAGGCGCCCACTCCGCGTAAACGTCGTCAAACTTCACAAACTCTTCCGTTATCTCCGTCGACGGCGTCCCCGGGTAACTCGAAACAAACTCAACGCCCGCTTCATAAAGCCCCCTCGCCACCGCCTTATTCCCTAACATTAGCTCTCTCATAGACTTTCTCCTAATCATCTAGTTTCCTTCT
>JAFXOC010000007.1 GCA_017529085.1 Selenomonadaceae bacterium
AGAAAAGAAAGAAGGAACTTATTCTAAACCACTAATCTGACTCTTCAAACTCCTTAGCAGTTTCGGAATGTTTTGCCAAAAAGTCGTGTCCGAAGATTTTTATCGTAAAGTAAAAACCTATGAAAAAGGGCAGATACTCGGCGATAAGCCGCCATGTAACGGCTATTATGCCAACCATTCCCAAAGGGACAAAATCGGAAAACAGAAATACAAATCCGCCCTCCGCGACGCCGGAACCTCCCGGAGTCGGTGTAAAATACAGTATGAAATTCAAAAATATCATGCGACCCATAACCATGTACCAATCGGCATCGGTTACGCCTAATCCCAACAAAAGCGCGGGCACTATGGCGTATAGGCATAAAAGATTTAATCCCGACTCTATAAAGAACACGAACATAGCTTTAGGCGCGTGAAACAAAAGGTCGATGGCGCGTTTCGTCTCGCGGTAAAACGCAAAAATGCGCCGCCTTCTCTTTATGTTAAAGAATTTAGAAATTCGTATTATCGTATAATCCAAATAGCCATGCTTTACGCCCCATATACACCACACAATAGCCAAAATTCCCGTAAAAGTCACGGTCATTAAAACTTCGTTTTGTACGCCCGGGATTATTCCCGTATCGTGCAGAAACAGAAAAGGTAAACAAAGAGCGAGGAAAAAAATCGAGCCCAACATTCTTACAACGACCAAAACCGCCGCTTTCCCCGTAGGCACTCCCGCGCGGCGCAAAAACATAAGCTGCGCCACCGCGCCTCCCGTTGCGCCCGGCGTTAAAAGCGCCAAAAAATAATTCCCGAATATGACCTGCACAGCTTGATACAGTGTGATTTTTTCACCAGAAATTTTCACCAAGTGCATAAGTCGACTTCCATCAAAAAACATCCCGAGAAGCGCGGCGAAAATCGCCAAAAAAAGCGACCATGTATGAAATTGTGTGAGATTTGACAGGGTATGAATATCAACAGTCGTATAAATTACGGCAAACGATATGGCAAATACAAACAGAACCAAAAGAATAAGTCTTCGATAAAATTTATTCATTCACCCATTCCTCGTGAGCGGCGTAAGCATTATGATTATGTATTGATTCGAAATTTTCACATTCAAGCGAAAAATAATGCACGCCTTCAAGTTTCCTAAGTTCTATAACATTATCCCGCAAAATATCTTCAACAAACTTTGGGTTTTCATAAGCCTTTTCCGTTACAAACTTTTCATCTTCCCGTTTCAAAAGCGGATAAATAGGAGCCGAGGCGTTTTTTTCCAAAATATCCGCCAAGTCCTCTATCCATATACAGGGATAACCCCGCTTAAATTTAATCTTCACATGACAAACGGAACGCTGATTATGCGCGCCGTATCTTGAAATTTCTTTACTGCATGGACAAAGCGACGTAAACGGGACGCTTAAACCAAGCGTAAAATCCATAGGTTCCGCTATTTTCTTTTCGCCTTCGAAAAAAACATTATAATTTAAAAGCGAGTGAGACAGGCTAATAGGCGCGATTTTCTCCACGAAATAAGTAAACGAAATCCTTATGCTTGCCGACTCCGCCTGCAAATACTCCATAGCGTTATCAAGCATCTTTTCCATTTCTTCTTCCGCGACAGGTTTCTTACTCCAAGGTTCCAATATCTCCAAAAACCTGCTCATGTGCGTTCCCTTGTACTCCTTCGGCAACGACACCGCAAAGCAAATATTAGCCAACACCTGCTGAAACCCTTCGCCCTTCTCTTTTATCAAAAAGGGCAGCGTCACATGATTAACGCCAACCCGCTGAATATCTATTCCCCTTTCGTCCTTCTCGCTTTGCACATCTCTCACGATAGCTACCTCAAATACTCGATTGGATCAACTAGACCGGCTTCTTTAAAACCTTTTAATCTCAATTTACAGCTTTCGCATACGCCGCAGGCTTTTTCTTTGCCGGCGTAGCAACTGCGGGTCAATTCAAGAGGTACGTTTAGTTTTTTTGCGAGCAGGATAATTTCTTTTTTGG
>JAFXOC010000533.1 GCA_017529085.1 Selenomonadaceae bacterium
AAATTGCGGGAATTGGGATGGAGAGCGTATGATGATGTTCGGTCGGGGACAAGAAAGACGGTTGAGATATTGACACAGAAAAGGCGAGAGTTTTGATCTCTCGCCTTCTTTTGTTATTCGGCATTATCCGGCAATTCCTTTGCCCAGCCTAGATAGTTTTCAACGTCCGTATCCTCGGGAATCATTTCTTTTGCCTTCGTTAAAACTTCCACAGCCGCTTCTTTGTTTTTTAAATATAGATTCAACCTGCCCAAATCCCTATAATACGCGCCGCTTTTTTCGTTCATCGAGTCTAGCAAAAGTTTGACAAGCCACGCTTCGTATCTGTCGAAAAAGGTCGGGAGCAGAAGATACGACACCTCGTCGACTTTAAGTTTTGCCGCGCAGGTCGCTATCTTTTCGTCTACGTTAAAAGTTGAGTGGGTCATGATAGCTCCGTACATATCGCAAAGCACTTGAGGCGAAAATTCTTTGAACGGCTCGTCAAACGCCGCAAGCACCATGTCTGAGACCGGATAGGTCAGAAGCGAAAACAGCTTTTTTGATTGCTTGAATTCCTCTTTCGTCATAGAGAGAAGCGCATTGCAAAGCCGCGCCAATTCTCTTCTGATATCAAGCACTATGGCTTCCGGATTGCGTTTGGGTTTGCCTTGTTTTGCAAAATTATACAAAAATCTTTCCGGTATTGCGTACTCTATTGCTGTGATAAGTATTTCCCTGTCGCGCTCCGTAAAATCGCCGCTGCCGCTTTTAACGTAAGCGTAAAGTTTGCCGCCCTCTCTATATAAAGCGAGCAAGCGTTCTTTGACAAGTTTTCCCGCCGCTTTATATTGACCTGACGACATATAATATTCAAACGAATTTTTGGGCGGCTTGACATACTTTATATATGTAGCGTTATATTCGTGATTTGCCAACCCCTTTTTTAATTTTTGCTTATCTTGAGGAAGTTCCGATTTAAAGACGTGGCTTAAAACATTATCTTGCATTTCAAAGGGCGCGTTAAAGAAGAATTTTGAGAAATGCTCTAAGAGCAAGGCGTTCGTGGGATTGTCTTGCAACGCGCGAACCAAGTATTCCCTAGCTTTCATGAGGTTGCCGTTTCTGTAGTTCACCACGGCAAGCATATGCGACAGCAACGTCTCCTCGGAGGGCATACACGATTCATAGCGCGACATAAACTCGTAGTCCGCCATTTTTTCAACGATTGTTTGGCAGATTTTATCCATTTCATAGAGCTTGTTGTGCTTATGACATAGCTTCGCTTTTTCTATCAAAATATCGGGGTAGTCCGGCACGCGATTTAATCCCAGCTCTATAAATTCCCTGATTTTTTCCTCGTTCTTGTCTAGTTGCTCCTCCGTTTGTATCAGCATCTTATACATTTTTACGGCCATGGTGGTAAGCGCGTCGTCGGTGCCTTGTATAGCGAGCCAGGCGTATTCCTGCGCTTTCTTGTAATCCATAAGTTGAGCGTATGTAACGGCAAGATAAAGAGCCGTGCGAGTGTCCGGCGTGCCGCCTTCTTCTTCGACTTTTTTTTGGAGCAGCTTTAAGTTCCGTTCGCCTTTGATATGGGATATAACCGTCGAATATCCCGTATGATAAATAACAAGATCGCTGTCGGCAAACTTCACTTTTCCCTTTTCGTAGGAAAGCGACTCGTGTACCGCGCCTTTATAGCGAAATTCGGGAATATTTCTGATGATTCGCCAGTGGATAATGCGAGACGTTATCTTATTGCCTAAATCCTCGTCGATGTTCAAAAGAGGGCTTTGAATCGCTATGGCTTCGGGGGCGTTTGCCGAAACTTCCTCAATGCCGTGGCGCACGTGTTCGCGAACTCCTGGCGGGAAGTATTCGTCGGCGTCTAAAAATACGACCCAATCGCCCGTGGCGTGATCAAGAGCAAAATTTTTCGCCGCGGAAAAATCGTTGATCCACTCAAAATACAGAGGCTCTATGCCGGCTTCTCTCAATATTTCGCAAGATCTATCGGTAGAGCCCGTGTCAACCGCTATTATCTCATCCGAGAAAAATTTCACGCTTTCTATCCAATTAGGCAAATGCTTTTCCTCATCCTTAAATATAAGGCATGAACTTATCTTCATCAGTCGTCACCCGCTGTTTTAAATTTCGAAACAAATAATTCCTTGATTTCATTCTATCATAAAAATTCTTGTATGACAAACTTCATTTATTCAACTATTCAACGTTATTCGATTTTTTCGCTTTAATTTTTGCAATAGTAAAGCCGCATGACACATTCATGCGGCTAGTTTATATTGAAGTCCGTCCCTTCAAATATCACCAGATAAAAGAGGGCGCGACGGTGCAAAATGTCGATGGCTCTCTTTATTTAATTCCATTTTACTACTGATTAAAAAAAATCAAATAAAAGTTTTTAGAGATGCCCTTTAATACATTTTCTTAAACCTTTCGCGTAACTTTTTAGGCAAATACCGTTTTGCTTTTGGAAGAAGCGCCGCGAAACTCTCGCGTTCGCCTTGTACCGGCGGAAGATTTTCGCCGTAATAGCGTAAAATCAAAGCGGCCACCGCGGGCGGAAGTTTGCTAAGTTCCGTTTCTGCGTCGGGCAACTTGGTTTTAGGCAGAAATAAGAACGATAAGGCGAGATTATGAAGAGCTTCTTTAATGTTTGATATGCGATTGTCGCTTTGCGGCTCGGCTAGGGCTTCGTCTAAAATGCGCGCGGCGAGTTTTACAGCGGCTATACATTCGCCTACTGCAAGTTTGTGTAGAAATGGATCGGCGTCTTTGACAAACTTTGCGTAAGCGGCGTCAAGCGGACGACTTTGGAAGATTGTTTGCAGGAAAGCGGCGTCCAGAGCTTCATCGTAGAGTTTGAGAATGTTTTTTATAAGCTCTTTCGGTTCGTCATCGAACAGTTCAACATAAGCCAAAAGCGTATCTTCGCGGTAGCGATAGGATTTAAGCGCGGCGAAAAGTTCCTCTTTGGCGGCTTTTGTATCTCCTTTTGCCTTGTAAATCGTCCCTAAAGCATAATGCACCAACGGCAAATATTTGTCCGTATTGTTTATATAGCGATTAAGCTCCGTTTTATTCTGCGCCTTTTTTATTATCAGTCTTCCTAAACGCTCGCTTTCTTCAAGGTTGCCCTGTTCCAATATAATGAGCAGCTTTTCCGCCAATATGTCGGGGTAATCGGGGACTTCTCGCAAGCCTTCCTCCAACATCTTCAAAATCTCATCATTCGATTTTCCTTCGCTTCGCATTATCTTGACCTCAAAAGTATACGCGTCCGGCAAATAGGGATGGCGACTTCCTTTCATTGACTCTATCGCTTTTTTCATATATTCTTTTGCGTTTTCAATATCGCCCCTCAAAAAATACCCCACGCCAAGCTGATACCAATGGTCGGGATTATCTCCGCTCTTTTTCTGCTCTTTTAACAACAAATCCATGTTGCGCTTGTGTTTTTCGGCAACCTTGCTCGCCGCGTAACCGGTGTGGTAAATGGTGAGATTGGTTTCAATCCCGCGCATGGGAGCTTGACCCGCGTATTGTAAATTCTCATGCACCACGCCGCTATATTTATAATTGGGCAAATTGCGGAACACCCGTATCTGTTTCATCTCGCACACAAGGGCGTTGTCGTTTTCAACGTCAACGCTTATCCAAGGCGTACCCAAGCAAAGCACGTCTTTTTCTCGGTTTAGTTTTTTTACCATTGGACGAACTTTTTTCTTGATTTCCGGCGCAAAGTACTCGTCCGCGTCCAAAAATATTATCCACTCCCCTTTAGCCTTAGAGAGCGCAAAATTTTTCGCCTTTGAAAAATCATCGACCCATTCAAAATAATATACCCTAGCCCCGGCCGCTTTCGCTATTTCAACCGTATTATCTTCAGACCCCGTATCAACAATCACCATCTCGTCCGCTATATCCTTAACGCACTCTATCCATGTAGGCAAATTTTTTTCCTCATTTTTAACTATGACGCACGCTGATATTAACATAATTTATATTTTTCCTTTCAATGCAAAAAATTTCTCTCTAAGTTTCTTCGGCAGGTAAATTTGCGCCGTTTCGCATAAAGCGTTAAAGCTTTCTCTTTCGCCTTGAACCGGCGGCAAGTCTTCTCCGTGGTATCTTAGTATCAGCGCAACCGCCGAATTGGGAAGCTTGGCGAGTTCGTTTTGGACTTTTCCCAAATCCTCAATAGGTAAGAAAAGGAAAGCTATGGAGAGTTTATACATGGCTTCTTTCAGCTTGCTTTTATCGGAGGATTGTTTAGCGTCAATTAAAGCCTTGTCAAATTCCGCCGCCGCAAGTTTTACCGCCGCTACAAAGTTTCCTGCGGCTAAGGCGTAGTCGAACGTTCCCTTTAAATTTGGGCAAAATCTTTTAAAGAGAGCGTCTCTTGGCAGCTCTGCGAAAATGTTTGCCAAAATTTCCGCGTCATCTTTTTCGTCGTATATTTCGGTTAAAAATTTCGCCGCTTTTTTAGGCTCGTCCTCATACATGGCAACAAGTTCCCGCGCTATGTCTATCCGAAAGCGATAAGTTTTTAGGGCGATCTTAAATTCCCTTGCCGCCTCGTCTTTTTCGCCTTTTCGTTTTAACATAAGCCCCAAAACGTAATGCGCGTAAGGCAAATGCGCGTCGGTCTTGTTTATGTACGCCTTCCTGAGTTTTTGATCTTTTGCGCGTTCGATTATCTTGCGGGCGGTTTCCTCGGATTTTTCAAAATCTCCCGCTTCAAGCAGAAGTATCAGCTTTTCTGCCAAAATATCGGGATGATCCGGCAACACCTCAAGCCCGTTCTCGACTATTTTTGAAAGTTCGTCCGCCGTCGCGCCCATGTTCTTTTTGACGTTGACATAGAAAGTGTAAGCGTTCACAAGGTAGGGATGGTTTAAAGGTCGCATATAATCTATGGCTTTTTCTATGTATTCGTTTGCTTTTTTTAGATCGCCCCTCGCCTGATAACCTGCGGCGATGTAACCGTAATGTTCCGGATTGTCGCCGGATCTTTTTTCTTCTTCCAAAAGTATTTCTAAATTCCGCTTTTGCTTAGAGTCTATTATGCTTGCGGAGTATCCTGTGTGAATTATAAGCAATTCGTATTCAAGTAGGAGCAAAGGCGTATCCCCCGTATATTGGAGGTATTCGTGTATTGCGCCCGTATACTTTAATAACGGGGAATTGCTGAAAATTCTCTCCTGTGTGGCTTTGTTTATGGGAGCGTTGTTATTGTCCGTGTCTACGCTTAAAATAGGGGTTGAAATTACCGTCGCGCGTTTTTCTTTAGAAAGCTTTTTTAGCAACGGTTTGATTTTCTTCCTTGCCGGCTTATCGAAATATTCGTCAGCGTCCAAAAAGATAATCCAATCTCCCTTAGCCTTAGAGAGCGCGAAATTCTTCGCCGCCGCAAAATCGTGTATCCATTCGAACCGGTAGAGATTAACCTTGGCTTTTTCGGCGATTTCAACGGTTTTATCCGTAGAGCCGGTATCAACCACGATAATCTCGTCGGCAATATTTTTTACACCATCTAACCATGCGGGCAGGTTTTTTTCTTCGTTTTTCACTATTACGCAAGCCGATATAAGCATATATTCACACCTCGTTAGCGATTTTGTCGCATTTTTCTTTCATTATATAATACATAGAAAAATTAGTGAAGTTTTTTTCTTTCTCTTTGCTGCTTTCTTTGATAGGTAGCTGTGCAGGATTTTCTTATGTCAAAGTCGAATTTAAAGAGTACGGTATTCTGCTGATTTTTATATTGCAGATGATTGAAACGGCGTATTTGCATTTAGGAGGACGGCATGGCAAAGAAGAAAAAGGAAGAAACGCTGAATATAGACAATATTTTGTTCAAATGCAGGGACATTCTTCGCAATGCTCGCAACTCCGGATCTTTTTTTGAAAAACGTGATCTCATGCTAACGCTGGTCTTTTTGCGGTTTATCGGCGAAAAATTTGAAGACGGCGTGGCAAGGCTCGAAGAAAAACTCCGCGAACAAGGGCTTGACCCGGAATCGCCGGAGATACAAAAAGCTTTTTTCGATGACCCTTCCTTTACGGACGGCACATATAACCTGCCTGTAAACGCCCGTTGGCATACAATCATCAATACCCCTGCGCCAAAGCTAAACGCGGCTCTTGATACTGCCTTAAAAAGTATCGGCGAGTCCAGCAATCAGCTTAAGGGCTGTATTGTAAACGGAACATTCACCGCCAGAAACCTTAATTCTGCGGATATAAAAAAGCTAGTTGACGAGGTCGATAAAATCAGCCACAAGAAATTTGGCGAAGAGAAAGACCTTATCGGAAGGGTTTACGAGTATTTTTTTGAAGGAATTTGCCGTAAACGCCACCAAGGAAGAGGGGGAATTTTACACGCCTCACGACGCAGTTGAGCTTATCGCCGCCATGATTGAGCCTTTTGACGGGACGCTCATGATTGAGCCTTTTGACGGGACGCTTTACGAAAAAGCGGCTAATATTTACCATACTTGGCAAGAAATTGGCGCAGCGGGATTAGTTTATGCCGAGCCGGAACTTTATCGAAGCGTTGATCGTACAGAAATAGCGGCTAACGATTACAGTTTGGTTCCTTCCAACTACATCGAGTTTA
>JAFXOC010000534.1 GCA_017529085.1 Selenomonadaceae bacterium
ATCAATGCGATGGAACTTCTAAAAACCGCTTGATTTCTCTGATTATTCCCTACCAATAAGGGGTTGGGAACCGTAAAAATAAGTTTTTAGAAGTTGCCCACAAAGCGTTCTGTTAAACGGCGAGTCTTTTAAAAAGGTTGCCGATATCTCCCCCGGGGCGGACGAAAGGAAGATTTTTATGGGTATGTTTGAAAAGCTGAAGGATTGGCTCATGCCTCCCGAAATAGAGGAGGAATACGAGGAGGAAGAGGAAGAAAAGGCAGCGCAAAAACCGGCTAAAAAAGTCGAAGCAAAAACCGCTCGTATTCGCGAAGAAGCGGTAGAGGCCGTCGCGGTAAACGCTTCTCCTTCAAATTCCGTTGCCTCGCGCAGCCGTTTTACAACTACCTCCGTCAGAGATTTTAATGTGGAGCAAAGCGCAAGCGCCGGTAATTTGAGTAATTTTACATATAAAAACAAAAAAACGAACGCTCCTTCTCTGAACGTGGAGGTTTACGCCCCTAAAAACTTCGATCAGGTGCGTTCCATAGGAGATCAGTTAAAACGTAAAAACGCGGTTGTGGTAAATTACGAAATGCTTGGGATACCCGATCAAAGACGAATTTGCGATTTTTTAAACGGACTTATATATGTGCTTGACGGCGATGTGAAACGTATCTCCAACAACATTGTTCTATATGTGCCCGAAGGCGTTACTGTCTCCGAGGCTATGACAATTGCGGGGTAACAAAGACGATAGAACGAAAGCTTCGGGAAAATCAAAAAGGCTGTGAGAAAAGATTTTTCTTCAGCCTTTTTTCTATATATTTGTGGCGATAACGAAAGGAGAATATTTAAATGACGGATAAAGAAATTTTAGAAGGCGTGCTTGACGAGTTTAAAAAATTAGCCGCAATTCCTCGCCCTTCCGGTCATATCGAAAAAATCAGTCAGTTCTTGAAGGATTATTTTAGCGAAATGGGGTTTAAAGTTTTTATAGACGATGTTCAAAACGTTATCGTGGATGCGCCGCCTGCGGCGGGATTTGAAAATGCGCCGCTCATCGTTTTGCAATCCCACATGGATATGGTTGCCGTAGCGGCTGACGGCGTTCCCTTTAATCCCACAAAAGACCCCATTCGTCTTATGCGAGACGAAAAATATTTAAAGGCGGCGGGAACAAGCTTAGGCGCGGACGATGGCATGGGCGTCGCGACTATTATGTTTTTGGCTAAAAACATGAAAGCTCGCGGCGCGCTCAGATTTATATTTACCGTAGACGAAGAAATCGGCATGACGGGCGCTTCTTTCTTGGATGAAAAATATTTAAAAGGCGCAAAATATTTAATAAATTGTGATTCCGAAGTTTTTGACGAATTAACCGTAGGTTGCGCCGGCAACGTCACTATGGATTTTGAAAAAGAGATAAACCGCGTTCCCGTTACGAAGAAAAATGTTGTGGAGATAAATTTAACGGGACTCTTGGGCGGGCACTCCGGCGAGCGTATAGGCGACAACAGAGGCAATGCGATAACCGCCCTTGCAAAAGCCTGTAGAGAAATTGACGCTCAAAGTGAAATTGAGCTTATAGAAATTAACGGCGGAAATGCGAGAAACGCCATACCATCTTTTGCAACGTGCGTTATAGCCACGGATATGGAACTAGATACGCTTAACATCACATTGATGAACGAAGGCAGAAGTCTATATTCAATGTACGATGAGGAAGGCGCGACGTTTAGCGTAAAAGAAGTTGCGACAGGGAAAAAAGCGATTGCAAGAGGCGACGCAATGCGGATTTTGCAGTTTATAAATCTTGTCCACAGCGGAACTTATGCGGTACACCAAAATGGCGAAGTAGAGACATCGGCAAATTTGGGAATTATAAGAACAGAAGAAACTAAAATAAAAATTTCCGTTTTGCCTCGTTCTTCAAGGGATAAGAAACTAGATCTATTTATATCACAGGGAAAAGATTTAGCCGAGCTTACCGGCTTTAAAGCCGCATTTTCCGATAAAACGCCCAGTTGGTCATACAGTGAAAGCGTTCCCTTAGCTGAAAAGATGAAGGAGATTTTTGAGCATATAACAGGTAAAAAAATGCGTATCAAAGAGACTCACGCCGGTCTTGAATGTGGATATTTTAAGAAGAAAAATCCCCATTTGGAAATAGTTTCCGTAGGCACCACCAACGAAGAAATTCACAGTCCCCGCGAAAGGCTGGTGTTGGCGACTGTTGCTCCAATAGTTCGCATGATTGAGGAAACAATTTTGGAAATTTCTAAAAATTAGTCTGTAATTAACCCCGCCCATTCGTGGCGGGGTTAATTAATATTTATTCCAAAAGAAGCGTATGAGTGGATTTTAAGCGAATTTCAAAGGTTCTCGGCCATGGAAAATCCATTTGCGCCTGTATATCTTTTACCCGTAAAAATTTTTCTTCGCCGTTCTTGAATCTTATTGACAGCGGCGCTTTAAACGAAGCCGTATTTTTGTAATGGTTTATTCTTTTTTCCATGGCGGATTTTAGCGCCTCGTCAGCGTAGCGGGCGTTCTTTTGCAGATCCATATCCGCCGTGTTCTTGTACCCTTCTTTTATCAGGGAAATGTTTATCAGGTCGATTACGTCTTTTAAATAATAAGCGTCCTCCAATATGCGGTTGTCTAATAACGCCAGGCGATTTTTTTCTATACGCAAAATATTTTCGTCGTCTTTCGCCAGTTTTTTTGATGCGATATAGACCGTTCCCGTAGCCAACGCAGTGCCTATAGAATTGCTTGCGGTATTCCAACCTGCGTACGCCAAAAGATTGTGAATGGGGAAATTCTCTTTTATGAGGATTGGCAACAATAATTCCATAAAGCGATAGTGCTGACTTAAATCCACAAGAGCGACTTCGTTGTTTTTTGAAAGAACGACTATATCTTCAACGCTTCTCTGCCTTACGCTCATGGTATCTTTGGAAACTGCGCTGATATACAGCACAAAATCTGCGTCTTCAGGGGTATCGGCTACGTTGCCGTTTAACATTTCAATCTTTTCCACAGCAACTTCGGAGAGGGACACAGCCATAAATGGCATGACCCTCTCCTTTGTCGTTTCGTCGTTATAAGCTAAATATACCTTCGGCTTTATCCCAACTTCTCTGTTTTTTATCTCCGCCAAAAGGGTGAGGGCAATTTCGTCCGCGCCGTGAGTTATAAAAACCTTATCTTCCGTAATTTCGTTTTCCTTTAAAAATATGCGAATATTTTCCTTTTCAAGGTTGGGTATGCTATATGGTTCGCCATCGTCTTGCCCCAATATCAGCCGCGTCAAAACGCCTTCTTTCGCCAAAATCGACAATTTTTTCGCTAGCAATGAACTGGATTCCTGCTTGTCCCAATAATGTTTCATATTTTCTTCCGAGATATGTTCTTCCAAATATTGAATTCTTTCCTCATCGGCAAATTCTCCCGCATATTTTTTCCCTATCAGACGGGAATATTCCGTTAGCATTTTTCTTTCCTTATGGTCCTCCACAGAATTTTGCGGAGCCATGCGAGGCAGGATATAAAAAGCATATAAGGGAAGTCTCGGATTTTTTTCGCGAAGTTCGCGATGTTTTGCTATAAACTTATCCATTTCCTCCTCGCTTAAAATTTTTTCACGCCCCGCAAGGAGTCCGCCATAAAAGAGTTGATCCACGGAGATGATTGCGCCCGTCGCCTTCGGCGCATTTTCAAAGAGCCACTCTGTCATAAGCTCCGTATCGCCCGCAAGGGTATAATAATCCTGCGCTTTTCCGGGCGGCACCAGTATTTCATAGTCCGCCATTTTTGACAAATTCACCACAAAATCCTTGCAGGGAGGTCTGCCGTCTAACGGCACAAGCAGTATTTTTTTCCCCGAAACATCGGCTATATCAAGCTCTTTGCCGCCTTTTACGTATGTAAACAAAAACGCCGCCAACGTTAAAACAATCAATATCAAAACAATATACTTGCGTTGCAAATTCGAACAATCCCCTCACCATATATTTTATTCGCCTTTGTGTATTATAC
Source organism: Selenomonadaceae bacterium (assembly GCA_017529085.1). Lineage (GTDB taxonomy): Bacteria > Bacillota > Negativicutes > Selenomonadales > Selenomonadaceae > RGIG9201. The sequence continues at coordinate 4,024 of JAFXOC010000534.1, forward strand.
TGTAAATATTTGAATTTGACTACAGAAAACCTTTAAAAACTATTTGACTTCTTTTATGACGCCCCGCCACTAAGGGGAGAGTCATAAAAATAAGCGTAGATACGTCGCTTATTTTTCTTGTATTTTTCTTCATGAAATAGTATAGTTAAAAGAAAATGAAAGGAAGATTTCATTATGGGACAAACTGTTAATGTACACTTCAAATTGGACTCAGATGTAAAGCGAAACATGGAACGCGCGTGTTACGATATGGGGCTGTCAATGAGCGCAGCGTTTACAATTTTTGCAAAGAAAGTTAGCCGCGAACGCAGGATTCCTTTTGAAGTTTCAGCTGACCCTTTTTACTCCGAAAGCAATATGCAATATATCGAAAACATAATGCGCGATGTCAAAAACGGAAAAGCGCACTTTGCAGAACACGAGCTTATTGAGGTATAGCGATGAAACTACTGTGGGAGGACAGAGCCTGGGATGATTACTTATATTGGCAAACACAGGATAAAAAAACACTAAAACGCATTAATTCGCTTATAAAAGATATAAAACGCAATCCTTTCGAAGGCATCGGCAAGCCGGAGCCGTTGAAGTACAGCTTTAACGGGTTGTGGAGCCGTCGTATTGATGATGACAATCGCATTGTGTATTACGTAGAAAATGAAATTGCGCATATTGTTGCTTGTCGCAGTCATTATCAAAAAAATGACTATTATATTTTGCAATAGGTTAAAAAAACAAAAACTTCCTCTCATTGTCTTTTAGGAGAGGAAGTTTTTTCGTTAGTTTTAATCGCCGCAAGCAGCGTAAAATTTTTTGTCAATCCATACCGGTTAGGGCTTTTTTCAATATGGCAGCGCCTTCGTTTTCGGTCATGTTTATGCCGTCTAAGGATACCGCGCCAAGTTCAAAAGAGTCTTCGCCAATTATTATAAACTGTATCGTACAATTGGCGGGTTTGTTATACCATGTGCATTCGCCATTAAATTCCACGATTTCCATACCGCTTTTGGATTTAAAATATTTCCATTCGGGATTGAGGAAGAAATCGTCAAAAGCCGCGCCTATCTTTATCGTCGGCGCCATATCCATAGTTCCCTTTTTCACCAACGTCACATATTTGTGATCCGCGCCGCAAGCCGTAAGCAAGCTTAAACACAAAAGCAAGAGAATTAAGATACGGAAATTTTTTAAATTGAACATTGAAACCACCCTTTTCATAGATAAATACTATGTAAATATTCAGACTGTAGACTTATTATTATTTATTCGCGGAACTCTCCCCCCTACCCCCCTCTAGGAGGGGGGCTTGGTTAGAGGTAATTTAAAATTTCAGGCTCAAAAGTGTAATCCGAGTGCCTCCCTCCTAGAGGGAGGTGCCCGAAGGGCGGAGGGAGAGCCCTGAAGAGCACAATATTTATTGATTTGTCTACATTCTTATATTATCTTGCTTAAATGAAAATATAATGGTGAAAAAATTTCATAATTTATATTAAATATATGTTCTTGAAGAATTTTATATTTAGTGTTATGATATGTGTGTAGAAAAGGTGTTGCTCTCTTGAGAGTTAGGAGGCATTATGTTTCACTTTGGAGAAAAGGATTCGGAGTTTTTCGACCTCTTTGTGGAAAGCGCAAAATATTTTTACAGAGGTGCGCAGATGATGGACGAGGTCATGATGGACTATTCCAAAGCGTCGGATAAGGTTAAATCAATTATAGACCTTGAAAAAGAAGCGGACGAACTAAACGAAAAGATTATAGACAAACTAAACATAGCGTTTATCACGCCTCTTGACAGGGAGGACATTTATGCCCTCGCCACGGGCTTGGGCGGCGGCGTGGATATTTTACAAGGGTCGCTGCA
>JAFXOC010000535.1 GCA_017529085.1 Selenomonadaceae bacterium
AGAGGCGAGAGAAGAAGCTACCGGCAATATTATACTGGAGCTTCTCAAAGCCAAACAACCTTTATCGCTTATATCAAAAGTATCAAAATATCCGATAGAACGCATTGCAGAAATCGGCAGAACGAACGGTATTCCTTTGCCAAATTGATACTAAAAAGAAGCGCAAAAAATAACGCAGAGCCGATGCCCTGCGTTATTTTTTATTGCCGCGTAAAATCGTAGAATCCCTTGCTTTTTCCACTTTATCTTTTAACGAACTTTTGCCGCCCAAAGCTTTTGGCAACAGTTCTTTTATCATATCCGCAAGCTTTTCCATCGCGCTTTTTTCTTTTGGCATAAAGCTAATGTTTTTCATTTGTCATACATTTAACCAAAATATTTCATCATTCATCATAGCGTAAACTTATATATTTTACTTTTTGATTTTCTTGGTTAACGGCAAATCGCAGAATATACGATTTACTATTAGGCTCTTTAAGTTTATATTCATACAAATTTAAATTATTATAAGCAGAAAGTATGTAGTTTTTACCGTATTTGTCCAATACATCGTTAAGAGATGAACCGGCGTGAATGCCTCGCGGTGTGCTCACATTTTTCAGGTCGGTTGCCAATCCTATTACAAAGCCCGAATCATAAGCTACATCCATTGCTTGATATTCATAACGCAACTGGTTTTTACCTTTATCGGTTTTTTTAATGGGGTCTCCAAGACTTTGCGTGACATACGACAACGAATCGCCTAATTTAATGCCGCCTAACGTATCGTCCGAAGAACGATTAACTTTATTGTTATCGGCCTTCATTATTGATTGCTCGCCTGCGGCAATGCTACCTGCCGTTGCTGCGGCAGCCCCTGCGACTACTGCTCCTGCTTTTGCTACATGAGATTTACCCGAATTTTTGGGATTAGTGTTATTATCGGAGGTATTGTTAGAATATTGATAATTATTATCGGATCTGTTATCAAAAGCGGATCCTACTACTCTTTCCGTTGCTTCTTCTGCTACTTCCCTTGCTGCTTTTTTCGTTGTTTGCGATTTAAACAATGATTGGACTGCATTTCCCTTGCATCCTGCTCCCGTTAAGGCCACGAGTAAAGCAACTAAGAGGGCTATTGTTTTAAATTTATTCATACTTTCTCCTTTCAAAACGATTTTTTATCAAATTTGACATAAATCTTACAACATAGAAAATAACTATAGCGCATGAAATCCATTGCGCTGTTGAAAATCCGAGCCATATTCCTCTATCCGGGTCCGCACGAAAAAATTCGATAAAAAATCTAAAAACAGCGTAACAAACTAAATATATCCTAAGTAAGTCGCCATTATATTTTCGACCTATAAAATACAACGCGACAAACAGGAAAAATTCGTATAATGCTTCCAATAATTGAGTGGGAAACAAGTTCATTTTTAAAACGCCAAAAAACACAATCGGATTCTCAAGGGGCGCGCCATAGCAACACCCCGCAAGTTGACAGCCTATTCTGCCGAATCCGTGGAACAGCGGTAAAGCAGGCGTAATCATGTGATGCAACAAATGCAGATTCGTTTTGGGATATTTCTTTTGATAACACCACACTCCAAATAATACGCCAAACAAGCCCCCATAAAATACATACCCGCTTTGAATGAATAAAACTAAAATATTTTCGCTTTTTTCAAATTCCGGCGAAAACAACATCACCAAAAAATATAAAAGCTTACTGAAAAAAAAGCAGGTAAAACCGCATAGCAGAAACAGTTTTATAAAATCGTTAAAAGCTAAATTATATTTTTCAAATCTAAAATACAAGAAACACAATGCGGCAAAGACTCCCAAAAACGCCATAACGCCATAAGAAGGCAATGTGATGTGAATGTAAGGATACAAAATTTTCATCTCCGAAAAAAACATAAATATGAGGTATTATTCTACGCCAGTTACATATTCAAATGTATCCAATGCCTTTCTGCCCGGGGCTTCAAAGCCGCAAGCCACGCATCCTAATCCGCACCCTCCGGCAAGTTCGGAACCGGGAGATTTACCTAGTGCAACGAACCAATTTGTGGGATTTTCTACCATTACAACGCCATAGCAAGATTTTAAATTATCGCTTCTCGCGCAACCGCCGCAACCTTCGTTTTTATAGTATTGATTATCGCAACCTACGCCATAAATTTTTTCACTCTTTTCAGCGCTGTCTATAAATCTCTTTTCTTCGCCTTTACCTATAACGCCTTTAATGGATTGGCTCCATAGTCCGCAAGTATCAAAACCGCAACCCTGACCGGAAGAAAATATCCCGCCGCAACCCGGAACAGAAACGCCATAAATGGCAGTTCCGGGAATCGGGCTACTGCCGCATTGCGGCTTTTCGCAACTCTTTGAACCGCCGCAACCCGTCGCGCATAAAATTACTGAACATACCGTAAATAATAACATTAACACAAATATTTGCTCCATTTTAGATTTGTTTTTCATATAACTCTACCTCACTATTGCTATTTTCACCCTTTATGAACCGTAAGTTCCTTGAATTTGACTAAGTCTTTTTTTGCGTTCTCCTTATCGCCCATTTGGGCATAAGTCCCTCCGCGCAGTATATAAACTTCCGGGTATATTCTTTCAAGATGTTCTGTTATACATACATTATAATCATTTATAGCATTTTCACATTCATCAAGTTGCATATACGCTTTACCGCGGTATAAATGCAACCATGCATTGTTATCATTAAACTGCGTTTTGTCTTTATCTTTAACTTTTTTGATAATCTCTATAGCTTTGGTATAATCCAATATCGCCGCTTGATAATTTCTTTTCTCACTATAAATAAACCCCCTTAGCATATAACCGTAATAATTTTGCGGATACATTTCTACCATCTTGTTAGCGTCCGTCATAGCTTGTTCATACTTCTTCAACCTAAAATAAACATGACCTCTGGATCCATAATATTTGGAGTCAAATTCTATAGCCTTACTGTAATCGTCTATTACTTGTTGAAGCTTGTTTTCGTATTGAATTTTATCTCCGCCAATTAAGTAAAATGTAGATTGGACGGAGTAGATACCGGCTCTATGCGCATATGCCTCCGCATATCTAGGATTTAATTCTATAGCTTTATTTAAGGCTTGTCCTTGAAAAAGTAAACGCCATCATATTCTTATTTTAATAGTCCCAGTCGTCCCTGCCGGTAAGCGCTTTGTGCATTATCGCCAACCCTTCCAATTTGGTCATATCGTTGCCGTTTATACCGACGTAATGCAATTCAAATCTTTCATTGTTTAATATAATGAATTGCATTTTGCATTTTGCCGGTCTGTCGTTCCAAGTGCAATCTCCGTTAAATTCCACTATTTGCTGATTGTCTGTGCTTTTAAAAGATTTCCACTTGGGATTTCCAAAAAATTTATCAAACGCCTTTCCGATTTCGATGTTCGGCTCCATTTGCATAGTGCCTTTTTTTACCAATGTAACATTTTTATCATCGCCGCAGCCTGCCGTCATGAGTGTTAGAGTCGTCAGCATAATCGCTAACGCGATTCTAAATTTTACGCTTGTCATAATATATCGCTCCTTTTTGTTAATGACAAAAATATTTGTGGTTGATTTTGCTTCCCCGCCCTTCGGGCGGGGAAGCAAAAGGCAAAACACATATCTTTGACTATAATTCATAATTATATATCAGAAATTAGAATAAATCATCGTCATC
>JAFXOC010000536.1 GCA_017529085.1 Selenomonadaceae bacterium
CTATATTCCCGCATTGGAAATTACCGGTGGGAGGGCTTTGCCTTGCGTTGGAGCAAAATTGGGACACGCCCGCCCCGACGGTTATTTTGGATTGTTGCAAGCGGCAAATCGTTTGCAAGCTATCGTAAGAAGCAGCGATACTTATATCAATGCTTTCTTTACCGCGGAGCGCTCCGACAAAAAGAATGCAAACCGCCGACGCTCGCTGAAAGCGGGGCAGGTTTTTTGCGCCTCCGTAGATTTTCCGCAAGAATATTTTAATTTGATGGAATCTTTTTTCAAGGAAATTAAACATATCGGCGTACGCGCGGACGATATTAACGGCGAAGTCGAATGTAGCCTTAAAGCGATGACATATAAAGGCGAGGCGAAATTATCGGCTCTATCTGATTATCACGCTTTAGACTATACTCTTGACATAATTTCCCCGCTCTGTATCCGGGTTCCATACGACAGGGATCCGAATACTTTGCTCTATGCGCCGGGAGGGCTTATTCGCCATGAGATTTGCGATAAAATCATTCCGAATGCAAATCTTACGATAACCAACGCCTATATCGTGGCAAACGGCAAGCGGCTTTTCCCGATGCCGCTCGCCATGGCGGTAATCAAGCTAAGTCCCGAAGAAATGCGCTATCGCCTTGCTCCCGGCCAAAAACCGAACCATTCCGAACAGCTCATCACCATAAACAACGCTTACACCCGTGATTTTGAGCAGGGTACGGCGCGTTATACCATTCCCAAAACAACGCGTATCACCGACAAAAACGGCAATGTTCACGACGCGCTCGCGTCGGGGCAAACGCTAAAAGGCGTAATTTACGGCAACGACGAGGATTTGCGAAAATTAGCCGATTACCTTAAAATCCACGATTCCTTTATGCTTGGCGCCCATACGGACGAAGGCTACGGCGAAGTTCGGCTGAATTTTCTTGATCTGCGCGAAAAAAAACCGCCCGCCGAAATTTTGGCAAGGCAGTTTGACGCGGTTTGTTTATCCGATACCGTTATCCTAAGCGACAACGGCATACCCGCTTACGACGCAAACGCGCTAAAAACCGAAATAGAGCGAAAACTAAACGCGCCGAACACTTTGGAAATCGTCGGAAGATATACTGACGCGCTGAAGGATTTCGGCTTATACAACGACATAACGGGCAAGGGCGTTGTAAGACGCGCTCTAAAAGCGGGTTCGTCGGTACGGTTTATCGTCAAAGACGGGAATCATATAGATATTTCCCCTATCATCCATACTTTCGTAGGCGAAGGAGTTGCAGACGGTTACGGCGAAATTGCCGTTTACCCCGCAAGGGGCGGATATTATCGCTTCACCGAGCGTATCGACGCCAATGAAAACTACGTCAGGATTTTATCTCCGCGAGAACTTATCATAGGCGACAAACTTATTCGCTATGTTCTGACAGAAGTTTTGAAAAAACGAGTAAAATTCCTGGCGTTTATCGACAGGGAAGATTACAAGTCAAATATGCCCATTGACGAACTTAGCCCCAAGTTTATATTTGAGTTTTTAAAAGAGGAGTACAATCCCGAACTTGATTTGAACACCATGAATAAATGGTACATGGAAGAATTGGAGAAAGACCATCATGAATATTTCGATTGAAAAACTTCCTCCGAAAGGGCTTATGCTCTTGTATTTCAGAACCGGATTGGTATTTGCCCGCTATGAGATAAAAAACGGTCAAATAATTTCAACCGAAGAATTGCCGAAAGAACCGCCGATAGAATGTCATTTTTTCGACAACGACAAAGAGTACCGTATAATTAAGCGCGAATCCGATGATTCCTGCATTGAATCCACGCTTTCAGCCGAAGAGGAAAAACGGATGAACCCGGATTTAATTTATACGGAATATCAGTTGATAAAAGAAGAATACGCAAAAAAAGACGGCATACCCGAAAGGCTTCTCGTTGTAAGCCGTTACAGGTACACCGACGACGATATTTTGGAACTTGCCGATTATCGTATAAGTTTGCCGTAAAAATATTTGACGCGCGCGGCAACTTGTGCTATAATCCACTCGTACATCAAGAAGAAGCCGCCGCTTCTCACCTACCGACCTTAGGTCGCATGGTTAATATTGAACTTTAGGGCGGCTTTCTGTCGCCTTTTTTTATTGTTTGAAAGTCTATAGTCGGCGACAATAAAGTTTGTCTTTGGTTTTCCCGCCCGACGGACGAGGCAACCAAAGCGAGCGCAAATGTTTTTGTCGCTTACTGTATTTTAGGAGGTGTTTTTACATTAGCAGGGAATCTTTGCGAATAAACGAAGAGATTCGCATTAAAGAGGTGCGCGTCACCAGCGCGAGCGGCGAACAGCTCGGTATTATGGCAACGAGAGACGCTTTAAGAATGGCTGAAGAGCAGCATTTGGACTTGGTTGAGGTTGCGCCTAAGGCTCGTCCCCCGGTTTGCCGTATCATGGATTTTGGGAAATATCGCTATGAACAGCAAAAACGCGAGAAAGAAGCGAGAAAAAAACAAAAAGTTATTACCATAAAAGAGGTAAAACTTCGCCCGAACATTGAACAGCACGATTTTGACGTCAAGTTAAAAAACGCCATTCGCTTTATCGACGAGGGCAACAAGGTTAAGGTAACTATCATGTTCCGTGGTCGCGAACTTTCGCATCCCGAACTTGGGCAAGAACTTTTGGATAAGGTTGCAGAGCGCGTCAGTGATTTTGCAACGCTTGAAAGGGCTGCAAAGCTTGAGGGTAAAAACATGACAATGGTCTTGTCCCCCAGATCGCAAAAAAGCGTAAAGACGAAGCCTGTTGAAAATAAAGGAGGAGATATAAATGCCGAAGATGAAAACGCGTAGAGCGGCGGCAAAGCGCTTCACCATGACGGGAAGCGGCGAATTTAAGAGAAACAAGGCTTATAAAAGTCATATTTTAGAGAAGAAAACCCCGAAGAGAAAGAGAAATTTGCGTAAAGCCGCTCTTGTGAACGGCGCAGAGTATGAGCGCGTCAAGCGTATGCTCCCTTACGCATAAGGAGGATGATTAATTATGCCAAGAGTTAAAAGCGGCGTTACGGCGCATCGTCGTCATAAAAAAATCTTAAAGCTTGCCAAAGGTTATCGCGGCGCGAAAAGCAAGCAGTTTAAAAAAGCCAACGAGACAGTGATGAAGGCTCTCTACTACGCTCGTCGCGACAGAAGAGCCAAAAAAGGCGTGTTCCGTCGTCTTTGGATTACCCGCATCAACGCGGCGGCTCGTCAGAACGACATAAGCTACAGTCGCCTCATAGCGGGGCTTACCAAAGCCAACGTGGAAATAAACCGCAAAATGCTGGCGGATTTAGCGGTAAACGACCCCAAAGCATTTACCGAATTTGTCAACATAGCAAAAAATAATCTTTAAAATTTAAAGGGGAAGCTTCGGCTTCCTTTTTAATTTTTTGGGTCGAGGAACTGTCAAAGAAACAGAGTTCAGACTGTAGATTTATTATTATTCACGGAACTCTCCCCCCTCCCCCCTCTAGGAGGGGGGCTTGGTTAGAGACAATGTAAAATTTTGGCTCAAAAGTAATAATCCGAGCGCCTCCCTCTTAGAGGGAGGGGGACCGCGAAGCGGTGGAAGGAGAGCAATGAAGAGCACAATATTTATTGATTTGTCTACACTCTGAGAGTTTTCCTTTTACTTTTAAAGATTACTTTCGAGGGATGTTTATGATTGAGAAAATTACAAGCTTAACGAATGGTAAAATTAAGTTGGCGGCATCGTTGAAGGAGAAAAAATATCGGGATAAGTCGGGACTTTTTGTCGGAGAAGGACTGCGATTTTCCGAAATGGCGGCGTTATCGGATTTCGCGATAGACAGCGTTTACTTTACCGGCGATTTTACGAAGAATACTCGCGAAAAGAATTTGATTGAGAGCTTAGGAAAAAAAACTGCGGCTATTTTTGAGGTAACGGATAAAATAATGGCAAAGATGTCCCTCACCAAAACGCCTCAGGGGGTTCTGCTTGTCATAAAAAAGCAAAAATATTCTCTCGATATGTTTAAAAGCGCAAAATTTGCCGTAGCGTTGGACGGCGTAAAGGATCCGGGGAATACGGGCGCGATTATACGCCTGGCGGACGCTGTCGGAGCGGATGTTGTAATATTGACGAAAAATTCTGCGGACGCATATTCCGATAAGGTCGTTCGCGCGACGATGGGGTCGGTTTTTAACATTCCCGTGGTTGAGAACGTTTCTGCGGAAGCATTGATAAGGTTTGTCAATAATGAAAAACTATCCTTATACGTAGGAGCGGCGGGGTCAAATTGTTGCTACGACGAAGATTTTTCAACCGGCGGAATGTTCGTTTTTGGCAGCGAGGCTTTTGGAGCGAGTGGGGAAATTTTAAATGCGGCGAAAAAAATCGCCCTGCCGATGTTAGGCAAGGCGGAATCACTAAACGTAGCGTCTGCGGCATCTGCGATCTTATACGAAGCGGTAAGGCAAATGAGATGAAATTTAAGGAGCAAAAATATGTCAAATTCTGAAGACAACATGATTGAGCCTATGGAACAAAGCCGCAAGGACGTTATTATAAAAACAAGCGTCGTCGGCATTTTAACCAATGTGCTGTTGGCTGCGTTTAAGGCCTTTATCGGCGTTATGTCAAATTCCATCGCCGTTATTTTGGACGCGGTAAACAACCTCTCCGACGCGCTTTCCTCCGTTATTACGATAATCGGCGCCAAGCTTGCGGGGAAACTTCCCGATAAGGAACACCCATTAGGTTACGGCAGAATTGAATATTTAAGCGCGCTTATCGTGGCGGGCATAGTGTTTTATGCGGGCGTTACCGCCGCCGTCGAATCGGTAAAGAAAATCGTCAATCCCGAAGTGCCCGATTACGGCGCAGTCGCTCTCGTTATAATCGCTTCTGCCGTTATAGTTAAGGTTATACTTGGAAAATACGTGAAGGCAAAGGGCGAAGAAGTAAATTCCGGTTCACTCGTAGCCTCCGGCTCGGACGCTTTGTTCGACGCTGTGCTTTCGCTTTCCGTATTGATTTCCGCGATAATTTTTACAGCGACGGGAATATCCTTGGAAGCTTATGTGGGTCTTATTATTTCAGGGTTTATCGTAAAATCCGCCGTTGATATGATGAAAGAAACTCTAAACGAAATTTTGGGCATTCGCGCAGACAGAGAGATAACCACAAAAATCAAACGACTTCTCTCGGAAGAGCCCGAGGTACGCGGCGCATACGACCTTATTTTATACAATTACGGCCCCGACAGGGATTACGCCTCCGTTCATCTCGAACTTCCCGATACGATGAGCGTTAAAGACGTCGATACTTTGACTCGTAAAGTTGAAATGAAGGTTTACAAGGAAACGGGTGTTATTTTGGTGGGAGTCGGCGTGTATTCATATAATACCGAAGACAATGCCGCGGCGAAGATAAGAAACGACGTGCAAGAAAGAGTTTTAGCGCACGAATGGGCCGTGCAATTCCACGGTTTTTACATTGATATCGAAAAGAAAAAAATGCGCTTTGATGTGGTAATGAGTTTTGACATTAACCACGAAGAAGGCTTGCAAATTCTCTATGAAGAGATGAAAAAAGTTTATCCCGATTACGCCGTTTTGATTGTGCCCGATGTAGACGTATCCGATTGATTGACGGAATTGGAGAAATATATGCAGAAAAATGCGCTTAAAGTATTGGAATACGGAAAAATCTTAGATATGCTTGAAGAGCGGGCAGGTTCGATTGTCGGTAAAGAACTTTGCCGAGAACTCTTCCCCAAAACTAAACTTGACGAGGTTTTAAGGGCCTTAGACGAAACAAGCGAGGCTTGCCTCATAGAAGAGATGAGCGGCGCGCCTTTAGGCGGAGTTTACGATATACGAAAATCATTAAAAAAAGTCTCCATGAACGGAACGCTGACTCCCGACGAACTTTTGGAAATAATGAACACCATGTACGCCATGCGTAAGATAAAACGATTCTTTAAGGATACGGAGATTGAAGCGCCGATTTTAAAGTCATGGGCGGTGGGAATAGAGATTTTGGGCGAACTTGAACGCGCCATTGAAAACACCGTTGACGAACACGGCGCAATAAGGGACGACGCAAGCGTTACGCTGTCGCGCATAAGAAGAGAGAGCAAGGCGGCAAAATCCCGCATAGGCGAAAGAGTGCAGAACGTGCTTCATTCGGCGGAGTACCAGAAATTTTTCCAAGACGCTATTGTAACCGTCAGAGGCGATAGGTATGTGCTTCCCGTCAAGCAGGAATACAGGAAAGATTTCCCGGGTATCGTTCACGACCAATCCGCCACAGGCTCCACACTTTTTATCGAGCCTATGGCGATAGTAGAATTAAACAACGAAGCAAAACGACTGACCCTTGAAGAAGCCGAGGAGATAAGGCGAATTTTGAGGGAACTTTCAAGACGCATAGAAAAACATGGCGACGCGCTTTCAGAGAACGTAAAAATATTGGGCAGGATTGATTTCACCTTTGCCAAGGCGAAACTTGCAAAGGATATGACGGCGTTAAGACCTGAGGTGAACGACGTTGGCAGGACTAAACTTATTAGCGCGCGTCATCCGTTGATACCGAAAGATATAGCTGTTCCCATAGATATTTCGGTAGGCGAAAATTATAGGATACTTCTCGTAACCGGACCGAATACCGGCGGTAAAACGGTCAGCATGAAGACCTTGGGACTTTTGTCGTTAATGGCGGCATCCGGCTTGTTTTTGCCCACGGCGGCGGATTCGGTTGTTGCGATTTACGAAAATATTTACGCGGATATAGGCGACGAACAGAGCATTGAGCAGAGTTTAAGCACGTTTTCGGCGCACATGACTCATATAGTCAATATTTTGGAAAACGTAAGCGAAAGGGATTTATTGCTCCTTGACGAAATAGGCGCGGGAACCGACCCTGACGAAGGCGCGGCGCTCGCCACCTCCATATTGGAAAAAATCCTTGCGATAGGCGCGTCCGCAATCGCCACCACCCACTATTCCGCGCTGAAAACTTTCGCTTACACCACGGACGGCATCGAAAACGCCTGCGTAGAGTTTAACATGACCACGCTTCAACCTACGTATCGTCTGCTAATAGGCATACCCGGCGCAAGCAACGCCTTTTCCATCAGCGAAAGGCTGGGTTTATCAAAGGATATTATAAGCAGAGCGAAAGAATTGATAGACAAGGAGCACGCCAAATTTGAGAAAGTGATAAGCGCCCTTGAAGAGGATAAACGCCGTTACGAAGACTTATTAAGGGAGCTGACGACAAGAGAAGCGGCGACGGCAACCCTTGAAGCGAAAGTCAAAGCAAAGAGTTTAGAGCTTTCCAAAGAAAAGGGAAATATAATAAGAAAGGCGAAGGAACAGGCTTCGGCGTTAGTCAGAAAGGCCAGAAAAGAATCGGAAGAGATTATAAAAGCCCTAAAAGAGCAGTTTGACGATTACGGAGTAAAACGACGCAGGGAAGTCATGGAAGAATCTCGGGCAAAACTAAAAGAGCTGTCTGCAAAAACTCACCCTGGGATAATGGCGGAAAAAGGCGTAGGGGTGAAGATAAACCCAAAGACAATCGCTGTCGGCGACACGGTTTACGTTGCAAAATTAAACGAGCGAGGGACGGTGCTTTCGGTGAAGGGCAGCGAACTTGAAGTTTCCGTAGGCAGCTTGAAAACATGGGTGAAATCGAAGGATTGCAGATTTTTGTCAGCCGCGCCAAAGGAAAATACGCAACCTAAAATCACTCATACTCACGCAGAAACCGCGCTTTCCAAGACGGCTGCGATAGAACGCGACATTGATTTAAGGGGCATGATGGTAGACGAAGCGGAGCTTGCGGTGGGGAAATTTTTGGACGACGCCGCGCTTGCTGGATTATCCAATGTTCTCTTAATACACGGCAAAGGCACGGGAGCGTTAAGAGCCGGACTTCATTCATATCTGAAAAATCACGCGGGCGTATCGCATTTTGCGCTTGCCGATATAGACGAAGGCGGCACAGGGGCGACTGTCGTAACTTTGAAATAATGAAGTTAATGTATTTTTGTAAAAAAACGGAGGCGATTTCTCGTCTCCGTTTTTTTTGTTATGTCTTATTCTTCAAAATGGAAATTATCAATTTTAAGCGTCCGGCAATTTTCCGACACGGTAGTCACCACATTTGACGGCGCGCCGTCCGGCACTTCTATATCTACGTCCAAACGAATTTCCGCCCGCGCTCCCGGTAAATTCATCAAGTGAGAAATTATCTCGTCCATGTATGTGCTGACATCTTTATTGATACGCACACTGTCTAAAGGTACGTCCATGGAAAAATGACGATTTTTCTTTTGGGGTATCTTAGGCATGGCATCCGCATCGTTAGATTCTCCTTGACCTTCATCCGTATTTGTCGAATTAGGTTCGTCATCATCGGAAGAAGTTTCGTTTTGTTTTTCATCTTCATCAATCTGTTTCCTTGCAACTTCAGCCTTTACAATAAGCTCATGCAGGGATATTTCCCCGAAAATTTCTTCGCCTATCCGTAAATTTACATATCGCCCGTCTTGAAAGGCTTCCGCTATCGCGAAGCCGTCTTTTGATTTTACCCCTTTTTTGACAGTCGTCAAAAGTACGTTAATATCCTTTAAACGCGGAAGATAACAATACGAAGTCAGATAATTCCAGAGCTGTTTTATCTCTATATGATCCCTGTCTTTCCAAAGCCAATTATCAAGCTCCATTTTAAGAAGCGCCGCGCCCCATACGGGGATTAAACAATCTTCGTCCACAAGTTTTGACGCCGCTTTTTCTACGTTATTTTGATTTTCGCAAGATATATCCCATATCTGCCACTTTATATCCTTTATGCTCGACTCCGTGTCGATATATGGCGCAAACAACCAAGAATATGATTGGGTAAAGCGTATATTAAGCGTTTTTTCCACTTCGGCTATACTCGCTTTAGCTTCATTTTTCTGCGCCTGATCCAAATTGCGGCTGTCTGATTCGTCAAGCACCAACTGCCACGCTTTATAACGCTTTGTTATCTTTTTCAAATCAAACATCTTATTGTTATCCGGCGCGAGAAACACCAACGTATTTTTATATTGACGGGGCGTATTTCCGCGCGTTTCTAAAATATGTTGCGCTTCTTGCAGCGCCGCCGTATCGCTTTGACCGCGCTCATGATCGGCGCCAATGGGCAGAATAACCAATCGAACGCTTTGTTCATCGGGTACGTCGGAAGAATTCGGACATATATGAATACCGCCAAAATCAGCGGTTGACTTCCACTTTCTAAGTCTTTTTTCAATTTCTTCCTCTATAACATCGTTAAGGATACGGCTTTCCAGATCTTGAACCACTTTTCTCAACGTAGGACGATTATCATACCAAAGATGCGCATTGTTATCGCTGTATAAATAAGCAAGCGTACTTTTTAATTTGCCTAAGATATCGCCAAATACCGCGATGTCTTTTTCTTCGTGGGGCTGTATTGTACCTAGTCTGATATGATTTTCGTTTATTCCGCGAATATTCCGTTCTCTAACGCTTGGAGCCGAGCCCATGAAAATTGTACGCGCAACCCGTCTTGCCGCCATAACAGCGCCATATCTGGTATTTTCTTTATCAAGTTTCATAGGCATTGAATCTTTTCCGTCTATCTCAGAATCTACTATGGCGTTCCAATTTTCGGGCAAATACCTTGTAAGTTCCTCTTTGATTTGAGGAATAGAGAGCGGGATAGACCCCGGCATAATCATACAACTAGCATCTCCGTTAATCCAGAGATGATACGCTACGCCCGCCATCAGTCTTAACACGCCGCGAGTTTTTTGAAATCTTTCAATCGTTGCCCATTTGTCATATAAAA
>JAFXOC010000537.1 GCA_017529085.1 Selenomonadaceae bacterium
ATCGGGAGTCCAGAGGGCGAAAGCCCTTTGGCAGGGTCAAGGAGCAGCGCTCTTTGTGGGGTTTGGGGCAACGCCCCAACAATGGAAGGATGTAAATTTTGAGAAAGTTGCAGCTTGTGGCTATTGGGAAGACTATGGAAGAGGCGGAAGAGATAGCGTCCATTGTGCGTTCTTTTTTAGAATCGATGGTCCCCATAAAGACCGTGACCATTGATAAAATAGCAGTTGAAGAAGATTGCTTATATATAGCGCCGTCAAGTGAAAAAGACGGACTAAAAAAGATACCTAAAGATAGACTGTCGTTTTTTGATATGCACCCGACGGACGATTTTTTTGCAAAGGTAAGAAAAATTCCAGAAAATTATCCGATTTATGTGTTTAACGGGCATTTTTCCTATGTCAATCTTTTGCGAAAAGAATGTAGAAGGCGGGGTATACGCCGTAATTTTTTTCCTATAGCTTTTTTGGATCAGCCGAAAAAAGATGTTGAATTTTTGTTAAAACGCGCTGAATATATTGTGGGAATAGATTATAAAATGGGTACGCAAGCCCTGTTTTCAGAGCGGTACAGGGGATTTTTGCGCGGAAACGTCAAGATAATAACGGGGCGACGCGCGGCTTCAGCGCATTCCGCCGGAAAACTTTTGGGTAAAATTGCCACGTATCACGAACGTAAGATGAAAGCGGAGTTTAAAAGAATAAAAACTTTACATGAGAGTGGCGAAGATATTGAGGTATTGACCGACGCTCTTTTTAACCGCATATTTGATGTTGCGGTGCATTTATCCAACGCCAATTGTTTAATAAACGCCAACGAGGGCAGAAACAGCTACGACGACGATCTTTTCTTGGAAGATGACGGACTGGAATTAACGGGCGATATTGAAGACGATTTCCTGCGTATTAGCGCGAGAATGTTAAATTTCGAACTCCTTCGCCAACGCATTCAGTTTCTCGCTCGAAGTTAGTGTTAGCGTGAAATTTAAGATTATGGAATAAAAACAATTATTAAAGTTTTTTCTCTCTCTCTTTTTCTTTGCTTCTTTCTTTTTCTCTCTCTCTTTTTTACAAAAAAGAGAGAGAGAAAAAGAAAGAAGGAATTTGGCTGAAACGAAAAAAGGTGAGAATGTGCTTATAGGGATAGTGACGGGGGCGGGGCGCGGAATAGGGCGAGAGATAATACGCGCTTTGGACGCTAGGGAGCTTGATGAAATTTGGGCTATATTTGAAAATAAAAATGCGTTGCAGGCGCTTTTTGCAAGCGTTAATACTCCCATTCGGGTATTAAATTGCAATCTTTACGATGTGGACGCTCTTGCGGCTATCAAGAAGGAGTTGAAAGAGAGTCATCCTACGGTAAAGTATTTGATACATACGGAAGGACTTTTTGAAAAAGAAAATCCGGTGATAGAGGAGGAGTCCGCTTGCAGGGGAGCCGTGGCGCTGACGGAGATAGTAAAACCTTATATGAAGAAAGAAGCAAGGATAATTTTTACGGCGCAAAAATATAAGGTAGGGGAGAGGAAGAAAGCGTCGTTTTTGGCGAGCCAATCCTTTATATACTCTTACGGACGCGCGTTGCACGCAGCATTAAAAAAAGACGGAACTAACGTTACAACGGTGTTGGTGGATAGAGTAAACGCAAATGAAAAGACAGCAAGGAGGGCTCTGCGAGCCGTTGAAGCTAATTTGGATGTTTTAACGCCGACTTGGCAAGGATTTTTTGGGCGTATTTTCAATTTTATTATGCCAACGAAAATTTTATTGAGAATGTAAGGAAAGAAAAACTTTAATAAATTTATTTCATTTATGCAGGAAATTTTTTTTTTTACAAGAATAAATACAAGGTGATTTTTCTAAAATTAAAAATCAAAAAATAAAATAAAAACACATAGGATTTCGGAGGGCGAAAGCTCTTTGGCGGGGTC
>JAFXOC010000059.1 GCA_017529085.1 Selenomonadaceae bacterium
CCAAACCCCGCACGGGGCGCCGCCCCTTGACCCCGCCAAAGGGCGTAGCCCTCTGGACTCCCAGGTACGTTCACTGTTAGTTTTATTTTATTCTTAATTTTGTGGTTTACCGAGAGTTGTAATTTATTTTAAATTAAATTTTTTGGTTTACCAAAAGTTATAATTTTTTTTATGTTTTGATTTTCTGCGGTGTTTGTGTTTTGATTTTTTATGTTCTTTTGATTCTTGTTTTTTCTTGAGCTTTGCCGCTTTCTTCTTTTCTTTACGCTCGGCTTCGCTCAAAATCAGCATATCTTCGGGCAAACAAAAATCTATGGAACGCTCCTTTAAATCAACCTTCAAAACCGCCACCGTAAGTTTTTCACCCAAACGATATTCCTCGCCTGTCCGCTCGCCTATAAGGGAAAAACTTCGCTCATCGTAAACGTATCTGTCCCGCGTCATGTTTGATACGTGTACCAAGCCTTCAACGCCGTTGTCAAGCTCTACGAACATTCCGAAATTCGTTACGCTCGTTATAATTCCTTCAAATTCCTCGCCCAAAAAATTTCCCATGTATTCGGCTTTTTTCAGGTCGGATACCGCCCGTTCCGCCTCTATTGCGTTGCGCTCCCTGCCGGAAGTTTGTTTTGCGATTTCCTTCAATAGAATTAGCCTTTTGTTCTTATCTTTTGGTGTTTCGTTTAGCAGAATTTCTTTTATTATGCGGTGAACGATTAAATCCGGGTAACGCCTTATAGGCGACGTGAAATGCGTGTAAAACTCCTTTGAAAGTCCGAAATGTCCATCGTTTTTTTCGCTATAATATGCTTGCTGCATTGCGCGAAGGGTTGTGAAGTTTATTATCGTTTCTTCGGGCTTGCCTTTGGATTTCTTTATGACCGATTGCACGTCTTTGGGTAAAATTCTGCCGCCTCGTCTTTTTTTTATAAAATATCCCAAAGGCGAGATTTTTTCGTTTAAAGCGTCGATATCGTCCTCTTTAGGTTGAGGATGCACGCGATATATTCCGGGAACTTTCTTTTTTTCAAATAACTTCGCCGCCTCTTCGTTAGCTATCAGCATACACTCTTCTATCACGGATTCCCCTAAAGATCCCGTTCGTTTCTCAAGCTTTACGGGCTTCCCTTCGGCGTCTAATTTTATCTTTACCTCCGTAGTTTCAAACTCTATCGCTCCTGCCTTTTGACGCTTCTTTAAAAGGACGTTTCTGAGCTTTTTAAGAATTTTTAACATTGGTAGTATATCTTTATTATCTTTTGTTAAAACCTTATCCTTATCCACTAAAATTTTGTTTACTATACGATACGAAAGCCGCCGTTTAACGCAGATGACAGCGGGGTAAAATTCCGATTTAACGACTTCTCCGTGAAAATTTATAATCATATCCGCCGCCATCGCCAACCTGTCCTCATTGGCGTTTAACGAACAAATACCGTTGGATAATTTTTTTGGCAACATAGGCACGACTCTATCCGCCAAATATACGCTTGTACCTCTCTTTAACGCTTCGTGGTTTAAGGCTGTGTTTACTCCGACGTAGTGACTCACGTCAGCTATCGCTACAAGGAGCCTAAAACCTTCTTCCAATTCTTCCGCGTATACCCCGTCGTCCAAATCCTTCGCGTCTTCGCCGTCTATCGTCACTATGGGAAATTCTCTCAAATCCCTTCTGTTACTCGCTTCATCTGATAAAACCTCATCGGGGATTTCGTCTATTTCCCGCATCACCTTTTCGGGAAATTCATCGTATAAATTATAAGTCCGCATCACAGAAAGTATATCCACACCCGGCGCATCATAGCGTCCTAAGACTTCGACTACTTTACCCCTTATATAATCCTTTTTATCCTTCGCCCATTTTGTGATTTCCACAACGACTTTATCGCCGGTTTTAGCCCCTGCAATGTGTTTTGGAGATACGAAAATTTCATGCTTTACCCGTGGATCGTCCGAAGTTACAAAAGCGAGACTGTTGCTTTTTTCTAATGTCCCTACGAGCGTATTAGTCCCGCGCTCCAAAATTTCGACGATTTCCCCTTCGGCGGCGCGGTCCCTGACAGACTCTTTTACTATCCGAACAACAACTCTATCACCGTGCATCGCGCCTTTTGCGTAACGTCCGCGCACGTGAATATCAGCCGACCCGTCGATTGGCGAAACAAAGTTCATGCCCTTCATGGTGACGATGAGGATACCTTCGGTTGTTACCATCTTCTTTCTTCCTCTTCAATGAAGTTTGCTATATCTTTAAAAACAGCTTCTTTTCCCTCTTCCAACGGAAGCAAATGACCAAACCCCGTAAGCATTTTTAATTTTTTTCGGTAACTTTTTATATTCTCTAAAATAAATCCTGCACTTTCGGGATCCGCCGTGCGATCGTTTTTGCTGTGCATGATAAGCGTCGGAGCAGTAACTTTTTTCATGGATTTCTTGGCGGTTTCTATAACGTCC
Organism: Selenomonadaceae bacterium; assembly: GCA_017529085.1. Taxonomy (GTDB): domain Bacteria; phylum Bacillota; class Negativicutes; order Selenomonadales; family Selenomonadaceae; genus RGIG9201. The sequence goes on from JAFXOC010000059.1 coordinate 2,455, forward strand.
AACATCTCGTGAACCGATAAAAGGGGCATCGCTTGTTTGCGGTTCACAACGGCGGGAACGCCCACCAATCTTTTTTTCTCTTTGGGCAAAACATACCTCTAGCGACTTCCCTTGGCGGCAACAGGGATATTCCCCTTTCCTTCGCTACGGTTATGGGAGCCGCGAGCGTCACTATTCCCGCAATTTCCGCCTCCGCCGCCAAAATAAGCGCCAAAATCCCTCCCATAGAGTGACCCACAACGTAAATGCGTTTCGCCGCGCCTTTTAAGATTGCGTAACCATCCCGTACAGCGTCCATCCACGTTTCAGCCGTAGTATTTTCCAAAGTCTTAGCGCTTGAGCCGTGTCCCGTTAATCTAGGCGCAAGCGCGGTATAGCCTTTAGCGTTTAAATACTCGCCAAGCAACGACAAATCCGCAGGAGTACCCGTAAATCCATGTATCAAAAGTACCCCCGTATCGCCGCCCAACTTTAAAAACGGCTCCGCCCCTTTTATAATCATAATTTCATCTCCGTTCTAAATAAAATTGCGCCCGCAAAAGGGCGCAAATCACCGTATAAATCACGATGTCATCTTAGCTATTACGATTGTTATAACGGCAAACATCACGGACAACACAACGGTTACTCTAGCCAAAAGAGCATCCATACCCCTGGCTTTTCCGCTAAACACAGTATCGCTTCCGCCGTCCATGCCTCCCATTCCCGCAGTCTTAGGCTCCTGCCCCAAAACCGCCGCTATCAAAAGTATCGCAACAACAGCGTCTATAACCATAAGCAACGTAAGCAATATAATTCCTCCATTTTATTTTACAATATCACAGTAAACAACAAAAATCTGACTGTAGACTTATTATTGTTATTCAATCCTCTTGCTCTCCCCCTATACCCCCCTCTAGGAAGGGGGGTTGGTTAGAGACACTTTACAACATAATATCACACGGCATTTTCTCTTGCAAGCGTTATACAACACCAAACACTTATCCACAACCTCAAACAAAACGCGCAATCATCAATTGTGGAAAAGTGGAAAAACCTGTGGAAAACACAAAATTTGTGTTAAAGTAATTTTCTTTTCACAACATATAGTGGTTATATATGTGGAAAAACAGGAAATGTTTTCATTTTGTTTTCATCAAACAAAATATCTCAGGCTGTAGACTTATCATTATTTATTCGCGGAACTCTCCCCCCATCCCCCTCTAAGAAGGGGGGCTTGGTTTAAGGCAATTTAAAAATTCGGTTCAACAGCAAAAGCCGCCAAACACTAAAGGCGACTGTACGCCGAGTGAGTGGCGCAGATTGCTATGGCGAGAGCGTCCGCCACATCGTCCGGTTTAGGGGGTGTTTTAAGGTTTAAGATTTTTGTCACCATATAAATAACTTGAGTTTTATCGGCTTTGCCGTATCCCGTGACGGATTGTTTTACTTGAAGCGGCGTAAATTCTTTTATATCGACGCTGTTCTTGGCGCCGGCAAGAAGAACGACGCCCCTCGCTTGTCCCACGGGTATGGCTGTCGTCGCGTTTCGTTGAAAGAAAAGCTGCTCAACCGCCATAAGTTCCGGCTTGTATTCCTTAATAAGCCCGTCTAAATTATCGTAGAGTTTCATCAGCCTATCTTCCATTCGCGCCTTTGAACTTGTGGTTATCGCGCCGTAACAAATAGGCTTAATCCTGCTCCCCACGGATTCCACAAAGCCGTAACCCAAAATGGCGGTGCCGGGGTCTATTCCTAGTACTAACATTATCTTGTAGGCGGATACGCCACAATCCATGGCTGATAGCTTTCATTGGATTTTAGCATGGAGTGATCGAACCACATACTGAAAAATCTCTCGCCGTTTCCTATCGTATACCCGTCCTGTTTATGATCACTCGTATCGTAGGAATCCATAAAAATCAAAACGTCATCAAGGTAATCCTCCGTCCCCATGGTGTCGTAACCGATTATTACTCGGTAATGCCCACCCCATTCGATGTTTTCGACCAAAATCGGATGTCTCGCTTTAAGTTCCTTTAATACGAACCATTGAAAATCTTCATATCGGCTTATGAAATCCCGCCCTATGTTGCTTCTAACGCGCCAACCGATGCTTTTAAAGAATTGGGCGATATTTGTCAAATATGTGCCGTAAGGGTAAGGACGTGTTTTTAAAAGTTTGGTAAGCGTCATTTCATCATAGGATTTTTCTCCGTACCAGTAAAGTACCGTAAGTGCCGCTGCGCCGCCGCAGGAATATTCCGTGGTCTGTTGATAAGTGGGGTAATGGGTAAGAATCGTAAGTGTGTCCGTGGATTGCATATTATAAAAATCCAAATGTTTAAAATATGGCGAATCAAGGTGATTTATCACAGGCGAAGCAGAAGATGCGCCGGAACTCTTAGTGTCTAATCCGGGAGGATAAGGTATCTCTCCCCCGGCATCTGCAACAGGCAGAGCAGAGAGTAACAAAGCCACTGTCAGCCCCGCCGCCGTTGCGCGCATTTTCTTCAATATTTTAATCATCTTATTCGTCCTCAAACTCATAATTGCCGTAAACATTCTGCACATCATCGTTTTCCTCTAACGCGTCGACCAAATTCTGCAATTTCGTCGCGTCCGCGCCCGTTACTTTTACGGTATTGTCAGGCACCATCGTGACCTCCGCCGAAGCGACTTCGATGCCTTTTTCGCCCAACGCCTGTTCAATCGCGTCGAAATCCGCCGGTTCCCCCGTTATCTCAAATATATCCCCTTCGGCTCGCATATCTTCCGCGCCGGCTTCAAGCGCTATATCCATTAAAGCGTCTTCGTCGTCAAAAGTTTCCTTTTCCACAACAAAAACCGCTTTTTGCTTAAACATCCAACCGACGCAACCCGTTTCGCCCAAATTTCCGCCGTGTCTTGAAAATATATGACGCACATCCGCCGCCGTACGGTTGCGGTTATCCGTCAATATATCAAGCATTAACGCGGAACCGCCGGGACCATATCCCTCATAGGTTATCTCCTCATAATTTGCGCCTTCGCTGGCTCCCAATCCCTTCTGTATCGCCCGATTAATATTATCTTTCGGAATATTATTCGCCTTAGCCTTAGAAAGCGCCAACTTTAAGCGCATATTTCCCGTAGGATCCGCGCCGCCCATTTTTACCGCTATCGTTATCTCGCGCCCAATCTTAGTCGTAATCGCGCCCCTAATAGCGTCGTTCGCGCCTTTCTTCCTCTTTATATTAGCCCACTTTGAATGTCCCGACATCTCTTTATTCCTCCAGTTTTCCCTTTTAAGTCAAGTTCCTTCTTTCTTTCTCTTTTTCTTTTTTGTAAAAAAGAAAAAGAGAAAGAAAGAAGCAAAGAAAGAGAAAAAGAAAAAACTTTAATAAA
>JAFXOC010000538.1 GCA_017529085.1 Selenomonadaceae bacterium
CCGGATTCAAATATAAGTCCCAAAACGTTTCCCGATAGTTTATCGTGAAAAAACGCTTTTCTGAGTAAAGGTTTAATTATGTCTTGATCATTCATAGCTTCCGGGTGCTTGGCAATAACTTGTTTTAAGATAACTATAATGTCATTCATATTAAACATTCCCTTCAGAAAAAATATTACAATTTAAGCAACAGTATACTTAAAAATTAAGTACTAAAAATGATTATTCGTCATCATCATAATCGTCACCATCATCATACCCGCCGTCAGCGTAATCATCATACCCATCATCCTCATACTCCCCCGCATCCTCGCCCCACTCATCTTCACAATCCGAATCATACTCATCATACTCGTCATAAGCATCATATTCATCCTCACGTTCGCGATTATATACAACAGTATCGTGAAAATGTTCGACTGTTTCCGTATGTGTAGAGGTAGAAGCTGAAGCTGTGGGCGAGCTTCCGAATAGGTTCATAAAGAACGCGCCGACAGCCGTGCCTGCAATGAATTTTAAAACGCCGCTTGATGAACTTTGACGAACGGCGTTGTTACTTCGCGCGGGCGGTCGTCTGTTTAAAGTTCTTTCGCAGGGTTTACCGCAATTATGGCAAAACCTCATGTTGTCGCCAAGTTTTGCCCCGCAATGTACGCAATATTTTGACATTTTGTTCACCTGCCGATGATGTTGCTCGTATTTTAATTTCTTAATAAAAAACAAATTACAGACATTATTCAAGCGGCGTTAGCATAGTCAACAATAAAAATCCTACTGGTAATCTTTTGCATTTGCTCAAGCATATTGTCAATTTTTTCCATAACAGAAGCAGAATAAATTACTTCGCCACATTGATCGCATTTTAGGCATGGAACGTTTTCAATTATAACGTAGCCGTATTTTAAATTGGCAAAATATGTATTTGTTGCTTCGCGCAACGTGCCGGATTTGCAAATTAGGCAGTTCATGGTATTAGTTCTCCTTTCGTGTTTTCCAATCCTCAGTCCATTTATCGGAATCAGGAAAGTATGCTGTGATAATACGACTCGCTGTCCCTTCGTCGCTCATAACGATATGGAGCGGATACCCGTTATCTGTTTCTCCCAATATCAGACAACTTGGATACGGGTAATCATCAGGATATTGTTCGATAATTTCTCCGTTTTCAACGGCAATTCTAATATCTACCGCGCGAATACCGCGTTGGCGAAATCTTTCGGCAGCGTGTTCAGATGAATAGCAGCCTCTATCTCGCTCCGCGATAATGATCGAATGGCTTTTTCCGCTTCTTTTCTTTCGTCAATAACGCTGCCTTCGGATTTGATTTTAATCGGCGCTTTCGTTGGTAAGTTTATTTTGAAATTTTCATAAGGAATATTTAACGCTTCAAACCAATAACCTATATAATCTTTAGCAATAATTTTTTCAATACCGTAATCATTATAAAGGGTATTAACGTAGGCTTCATAGGCTGGCTTATTTACGGTCTTTACCAATAATGCGTTATCTATAACGCCCGATTCTATAACGATGAACAATATGTTTTGCGATCTTTTATCATCGAAAAAAACACGTCCAAGAGCGTTTTTCAGCAAGGTTTCGTCATAGAATATACTAGGCATCAAATTTAAAATTGATTTTAATTTTTCTACAATCATATTCATTCACTCCGAATTTTACAGAAACGAGTTTATATTAACTTTATTTATACATTATGTTTATGAAAAAATTCGTCAAAAATATACTTGTTTCCCTAAAACACCAACTCCACTTTATTTTGACGACACATTTTCTGGCATATCTTGTTTTTTTTCTCGATTTACCGTATAATAACGTAAATCATCCACACAAGGCAGGGGATTCTATGCCAAACTTAACGCCCGCGGCGAAAGGCGGCAACCAATATCGAGATTCTCTTTTTCGCCACTATTTTAAAGATAAGGTGAGGCTTTTATCTTTGTGCAACGCCATTTTAGGCACAGATTACAAAGACGCCAGCCTTCTTGACATAACTACATTATCGGGCGAATTTTTTGACGCTCAGAAAAACGACATAAGTTGCGTCATAGAGGATAAATTCTTAATCCTAGCGGAGCATCAATCTTCCGTAAACAAGAATATGCCCTTTCGATTTTTATCATACGTTACGGAAATTTTAAACAATCGTATCGAAGACAAACGCGCTCTATATAAAAACAAGCTGATTAAATTCCCCGCGCCGGAGTTTGTTGTACTTTATAACGGTGATGACAACGAGCCGTTAAAGAGAATGATGCGACTTTCCGACGCTTTCGGCGGCGACGCTCATTCTTTGGAGCTTGTTGTTACGGCGTACAATATCAATTACGGACTGCCTCAACCTTTGATGAAAAAATGTAAGTACCTAAACGAGTACAGTTTCTTTGTGAATAGGGTAAAAAAGGGCAAAGCGACAGGTTTGCCAACGGACGATGCTATAAAAGAAGCGGTTAAGTACTGCATTGCCCACGATGTTATGAAAAAGTATCTGGAAGAAAATGCCAAGGAGGTATTCACAATGGCAAGACTTGAATGGAATTTTGACGAGGCAAAGGCGGCTTGGAAGGAAGAAGGTATGGAAGAAGGTATATTATCATCCATCCGAAACCTTATGGAATCCATGAAATGGACGGTTGACCAAGCTATGGACGCGTTAAAAATTTCCTACGATGACAGGGGGAAATATAAAGCGGCTTTCGGGTTATGAAAACGACATAAGTTGCGTTATTGAGGATAAATTTCTAATTTTAGCGGAACATCAATCTTCCGTAAACGAGAATATGCCTTCCCATTACCGCTTTAGATTTACCGCCGTCTCAATCATCTCGTCCCCCACCATGATAACTTTGGAATTGGACTGAATCCCTCTTTGCGTCACAATCATATCCGCAAATTCTTGGGCGATGTCAACATTGCTCATCTCCAGCGCGCCCGGGGTTACGGTTACGCCGATCTTATCTGCGCTGTCAA
>JAFXOC010000539.1 GCA_017529085.1 Selenomonadaceae bacterium
GATCATCACTTCGTTACATATAAAGAAACCAGAGCCGCCTTTAAACGACGTAGGCTTAAGATGAACATAATGCACGAAACTCCGTATTTACACACGGCAAAAAATCTCGTCCGTCAACATCTCGCTTCTACCGTCTTAATCCGTCAAGGAGTGCTTGAAGAAGAATTTGACAGGCTGGTGCTGATTCCTTTTGAACAACCCTTTTATCTAAACTCTGGTATAGTAGTAAAAAAGGGTCGCCAGATATACCCTCACGAAGAAGTTTTGATGAATTATTTAAAGGAAATAGTAAAAGGCGCTATAAACGAAGAAAAAGTATTGGTATGACAAAACTAAGAAGTTAAGTTTGTTAAAGTTTTTTCTTTTTCTCTTTCTTTGCTTCTTTCTTTCTCTTTTTCTTTTTTACAAAAAAGAAAAAGAGAAAGAAAGAAGGAAGCCAAACTAAGGGGTGATAGCTTGAAAATGCATGGAGCTGTTATAATCGAACAGGGCGTGACGTTTGCGATTGTATCGGTTAAGCAGCATGTGACCCAATATACGCAGAGGATAGTCGAGACTAGGCGGGAGTTGTCGCAGTTTTTCCCGAATATGCCGATTATACTTTTAAGTTTTGACAATAACGGCGACCCGCATTTTTACGGGCGGCGAGATATTGTGGAGTTTTTAAAAAGCATAAGGCTTGATCAAATTCCATGGAAAGAATATCATTTTTACTAGGAGGTATATCCTTGAACTTTATAAAAAAATGCTTTACGGTAGTTTTGGCGGCGGTGTCTATTTTAACGGCAGGATGCGGAGACGAGCCCGCCGCGAAGAATAAGAGTGACTTGGTTGCCGTATCGCTACCCGTGAAGTTTCCCGAAAGATGGATAGTGGACGGCAACGAGCTTGAAAGAAATCTTATCGAAAAGGGATATAGCGTAAATCTTGAATACGCCAGCGAAAATAAGACCCGTCAGATTAATTTTTTAAATAAAGCCATAGAAGACGGGGCAAAATGCTTGATAATCGCGCCTGTTGAAGCGTCTGCTCTGAGCGAGGTCTGCGAAAAGGCGAAATCTAAGGGAATACCTGTTATTTCATACGATCGCTTCATCATGGATACCGATGCGGTGGATTATTACATAACCTTCGACAATACGAAGGTAGGCGAGCTTATGGGGCATTATGTGGAAGATAAGCTAAATCTTGCGCAAAATTCCGACACGCATTATATGGAGCTTTTCGCCGGCGCACCCGAGGACAACAACGCAAGCATGGTTTATAACGGATATATGTCGGTGCTTACGCCTTATATCGAAAAAGGCAGCGTAAAGATTTTATCCGAGGAAGATAAATTTAACGAAGTAGCCACGCCGAAATGGGCGCCGGAACTTGCGGAAAAGCGTATGGACAGGCTGTTGAAGGAATATTATCCGAGAGGACAACGACTTGACGCTGTTATCTGCCCTAACGATCTCCTTGCCAACGCCGTAATTTCTTCTCTGGTAAATTCGGGTTATAAGCAACACTATCCGATTATAACGGGGCAAGATGCGGATAAGGTAGCCATTATCAACATACTTAACGATAAGCAAGGCGCTACTGTTTTTAAGGACACGCGGATTTTGGCGAAAAAAGCGGTGGAGATGGCGGATACCATATTAAAAGGCGGTAAGCCGGAAATTAACGATGAGAAAACTTATGACAACAATAAAAAAATCGTGCCCAGCTACCTGATAGAGCCGGTACTTGTCACGAAAAACAACGTAACGCCTGTGATTATCGACAGCGGATACTATACGAAAGTCGATATTGGGCTTGAGTAAGAACGTGTAAAAATAACCTTCCACTTTATGTGAAAGGTTCATACTGTAAACAAAACGGGTTTTCCTCATCTTTAAAGGAAAACCCGTTTTGTCTACCATCTGCCGCAACAATGCACGTTGCGGCTTTTGTTATGCTCTGTATATTGATATGAAAATTGTCAGATTACGAAAGTGGGTGGGGATGGTTTTTTTAATGCTTAAGGAAAACATTAGTTCATTCGTA
>JAFXOC010000540.1 GCA_017529085.1 Selenomonadaceae bacterium
CTTATCACCGTCTATGTGTACATAATTACCACTCGCCCCATCCGCATACACCACATTTCCCGCGCAAAGCAAACAACAGAGCAAAACCTGCGTTCTCAATTTCTTCATACTTTTCCAGCCGGTTTTCTTATGTGAAATTTTTTTCATTTACGTTTACTCCTCTATTTTAAAATTAGACTTGCATAAAACGCTCCAAAACCCTTCAGCCGCTTTTAGCGGTTCGCATCCTCATTCAGAGATCGCGCTGTGAAACAGCGAATGGGTACTTCAACATCACGTAAAGCAGAAATTCCTTGTCAACTTCTCTTACATCCCACTTCCACTTGTTCTTTTCAACCGTGTTTTCGTAAAGTTCGGCAACGATTTTATCAGCATCGCTCTCGTTGGCGGCATCTTGCAGAAGCTTTTTACATTCCCTTTTGTTGCCTTTTATCAGATACGCCATAGCTTCTGGGCGGCGGAGCCCGACAGCTTTTGGATTTTCTTTTAAGGCTTTTTGGCAAAGTCTTACCACAAGATTCGCTTCTTTTTGCGCTTCTCTTCTATAATATAGGGCTTTTTGCGAAAATTGCCCGTCGCCTGCGTAACACAGTATGGCGTAGTTAAGATGGGCTTCTATATCGTTTGGGTCGGCGGCTATTTGAGCGCGAATGACTTTTTCGGCTTGCAAGAAGTAATTTTGCGCATAGGATGCGCCGCCTTTTCCCCTATATATTAATGAAGCCAATACCAAATAATCGAACCGCTCCGGCTCTTTCGTTACCGCTTTTGCAACTAAGCTTATGGCGTCTGCGTAAGCGTCCGTCGAAACTTTGAGACTGGTCGCAGTCTTGGCGCGATTGTAGGCTTCGTAAGCCGCCGTGTAATCAGAGTTGCCAAGGGAATTTGCAGAGACCACGCAAGGCATGAGCGCAAGCAACGAGCCGACTAAATATTTCCGCCAGCCCATACTATCACCTTCTTTGTAAAATAAAATTATTGCGGGTGCAGGGGCATGCTGAGCCCCTTAGTGCTTTAGCGCTTAGAGGCTTACATACCGTAAGGTTGCGCCCCTGCTTGGGTTTGGGGCAAAGCCCCAACTACCTGACCATGATGACGGCGTATTTGTCGAGCATTTTGCTTGATTCGTTGGCAAAGAGAATGCGATCCGCGTCTTCAACGGAGACAACCGCGTTGACTTTGTTGGGACTTGCGCCGCCTTTAACGCTTACGGCTTTTACAACTAAGGGATTGGCTGTAACTCTGGTATTTACCGCCGCGGTTTCAACTGTTTTGGCGTAACCTACCATGCCTTCCCTTATGGCAAAATCGGGATCGATGTTGCTTGCGCCGTAGATCGCCCTGCCGTTGGTGTCGAAGATAACGGGGGAGAAAGTAGGCTCAAGCCCAAGCCCCGAAGCGTCTACAACTAAGCCGGTGTAAGTCGCTTCTTTTATGATACGCACTTCTTTTGGCGGTACTTTGGTTATTTGCGGATTAGCTTTTGGGATAGGCTGAACCACGCTTGTTTTTTGAACAGCGGGAAGGGCTACGGAAGCTACGCTGTCGGTCGCGCCGAAAAGAGGAACGCTCATTACGACAAAATAACTGCCGTCGGCGTTTTCGCCTTCGCTAACAATCTGCGCGCCCTTTAACAAGCCGGAAATCTCGCGTCTTACCGTGTCGCTTTTCACCATTAAATCCTGCATAATGGTTTCGGAGTCGATAGAAACGCCTTTTATGATGCCCAAAAGATTTCGCTGCGCATCCATAACGGCGGCGACTCTGGCAAGCGCGGTGCTGCCGTTTTTAGGAAGTCCCACGCCTTTAGCGGTAACAGCGGAGTCTTTGCCCTTCGTCCAGTCAACGCCTGTTTGAGTTTGCGCCGCCGTGTTAAGTTTAACAAGGGACGCAGGAGCGGCGTAGCCTTCGGTGTAGTTAAAAGGACTAAAGGCTAAGGATGCGCCTAAAAGGGCGGCTAATGCGATTTTTTTAGTTCGGTTGATTTTCATTTGAATCTCTCCTTATTATTGCGAAGTTCTTTGCTTCAATAAAGTTATGAGCTCCTGAAGTTTTTCCAAGTCGTCTTTGTTAATGCTTTGTCCTTGCCCGTTCAAATCGGCGGCTTTAACGCTTGAGGCAGCTCTGTTTTCTTTTACGTACCGCTCCATTAACGCCAAGTCTTTTGCGTCTATTTTGCCGTCGTTGTTTAAATCTCCACAGGCGTTGCCCTGTTGCTTGACGATTTTTAGCAACGCGTCGAAATCAATGCGATTAATTTGACCGTCCCGATTTATATCGGCTTTTTGTGCAGATATTTGAGATTTACTCGCCAGATTGCGGGCTAAAAGCAGCAAATCGTCAAAATTTACCTTCCCGTCCCCGTTTAGGTCGCCGCGGTTTTTTTTAGGCGGCTTTTTTTCAATGTTGGGGTTATCGCTGTTTATGGAGGCGTTGTTAAAACTGTCCACGTTGGTGATATGGGTATCGTTTGACGTCTTGGAAATATTGGTGTTTTTACTGTTGTCGGTTATTTTGACATTTGTTGTTTTGCTATTGTCCGTATAGCTGTTGTCCTCGTTGATGGTGGTAGAATGTTTGCTATTGTCGCGATAACTGTTGTCGGTTACGCTCTTGTCCTTAACACTCGCATCAATACTGCCGCTGTTTACCACATCGCCTTGAACAACTATTATATTGCCCTTGAAATTTCCGGGGAGAGGACTGTTTACCCCTCCCGTACTGCCTGTATCCTCGTTATTAGAGGGTTGCGTGACCCAGCCCATCTTGTATTCGTTTCCGCCGCTGACTTTATAAATTATCTTTAAGTTATTGCCGGATTCGCCTACAACTAAAGCTTCTACTTTTGCGGGCAATGTGCCGATTTTTGCGTCCCCGGTAATGCCACGATATACGGTCATATCGCTGTCCAACGAAATAACGTAGTTTTCAAAATTTGAAAATCCTTGTACATCCGCCATACGGAACCAACGATATATCCTTTTGCCGCCGGCTATAGGGTAACTGCCGTACGCCCAACCGTCTTTTCGTAGCTCTTTAATCATAATCAGGGCGACATTTGGCGAGATGAATCCCTTTTGATCTCCGCCGGGTTTATCATAAGTAGACACCGTAGCATTAGCGTAGGTGAGCATAGGAACGCAATTTGTCACGATACGAGCTTCGGACGCACCGTATGTGAAAGAAAATCCGCAAAGAGCAGCTAATATTACTTTAGAAAGTATTTTGCTTTTCATTTGGATTCCTCCATGTCGACTGCATATTCCTGATATTATCGTTGACGGTTGTTTCTGCCCTGTCTTGTGTTATCTTTGCTCTTGTTTTTTGAAGCAACGTTTGTTTCGTTTTTGTTGTTGCTGTTTACGTTTTGATTTTGTCTTACATTGGTCTTACTTGTATTTCTATTGTTGCTGTTGACATTTTGGTTCTGCTTGACATTGGTATTACCGCTATTTTTGTTGTTGCTGTTGACGTTTTGGTTTTGCCTTACATTGGTTTCGCTCCTATTGTTGCTGTTGACGTTTTGATTAACCGTACTCCTGCTGCTGTTCCGATTATTGCTGTTTTTGTTGTTCTGCACATTGGTATTTTTTTGGTTGGACTTATTTTTGCTGTTTTGATTAACCTCGGAACGGTTGCTTGTGTTGTTGCTGTTCTTATTGTTGCTGTTGGTGTTGGTGCGGTTATTGCTGTTGATGTTGGTATTTGTCCGACTGTTGTCGGTTTGGTTGATATTGGTGTTTTTGCTGTTGTTGGTATTTTTTATATTTGTGTTTTTGCTATTGTCGCGATAGCTGTTGTCAACGTTTACATTGGTGTTGTGAACGCTGTTGTCGCGGTAACTGTTGTCGGTGTGACTTTCGTCGTGATAGCTGTTGTCAATGTGGTTATCCACCCGATTATCCACATGATTGTCAACGCGTTTTCCTTTACTGTTATCGCTCTGATCGACATGATTGTCGTTGCCATGGCTTGCATCGATGCTGCCGCCTCTATCAGCTACCATTGTGGTATCGTGACTGTCTACGTTGACATTGTGGCTGTCGCGATTATGGCTGTTGGCTGTATTTTTAACGTTGGTTTTTATATCGGTCTTGTTTCTGCTGTTGGTTTCTGTGTTGCGGCTGTTGTTCTCGTTGGTGTCGTGACGATCCTGGTCAACGTTAATGCGCCTGTCGCTATGATCGTCTTGGCTTTGCGTTACATTTGTACTATGATCGTCTTGGCTTCGATTATCGTCTTGATGATATTCGTTATTATCGCCGATTGTTTGAGCAACCGCCCCTTCTTTTCTGTCGGTGGTTAATCTCTTTTCTTCGTTAAGAAAAACTTTCTCAGGCACCTGTAAATTGCTGACTACAGGTGGGATATTATTGTTTCCCGTAACGGAAATGGGAGCGGCAAAGGACAAATGCCCCATTGAAAAGACGCTTCCGGCGATAACGCTACTTAAAATGATTTGACGTGTTTTCTTGTTTAACATGATCATCTCTCCTTTTTATGTTCCCTAATACACAATTCTCGTAACCTCGCTAAACCCTGTTAGCCATTCGGATAATTTTACTTTCTGTCGCAACTTTGGCGCGTAAACCATAAGATTAAAATGCCTTAATTCAAGTTTTTTCTTCACAAGAAGAAAAAACTACATACGTCAGCATTTCAACAAGACGTCCGAGAGGCGGGAGATTTGAACTCCCGCCGTTCTCCGATAGAGACCCCCACCGTAGAGGCACGGGACATCTAGTCTTGTTATAAATCTTCAATAAGTTCACCTCTTTTTCTGCTTATCGCCGTAAATACGCGCAAGCATTATATCCACCGCATTGTAGGCGGCTTTTTTCAAGGCGTTGTGAACGGCGACCTGCGAAACCTTGTGAACGCCCACGCTGATAACGCCCGCTTCCGGCGCGCCTACGGAAGTCAGGGAACTTGTACTCTTGCCCTCGCCTTTTGAAGCCGATATGATTGTACCGGTTTTTACGTCCATTATCCTTGCTATAATATGACTTTTAACGTTTAGAAGCGAAACGCCGCCGACAATCGTAGCCGTGCCGGTGCCGCTTACGGTTACGTCTGCAACGTTTCCATATATAATGTAGGAAACGCCCAAAATCTCGCCGATTCGTTTAGCGGTGTCAGGATCGATAATGCCGGTAGTTTTTAACTTCTCTTTATTAAGTTTCTCCTGCATAATGCTGCGTTCCATAACTATCATGCGCCCGTCTTCCACCAAGCGTTCTATAATGTAATCGCTGGACGCGCCTTCGGCGGAAGTTAAGCTTATATCACTTGTAGCGGCGCCCTTATGTGTTCCGAAATCCATAACGGCGATGGTCGCGCCGTCCGGTAAAAGCGCGGCTTCGGCATAGCTCGCTCCCGCTAACAACATTAAGGCAAATATAATTTTTTTTACCATCGTTTTTCCTATATAAAACAACTTATTAAAGTTTTTTCTTTTTCTCTTTCTTTGCTACTTTCTTTCTCTTTTTCTTTATTTCAAAAAAGAAAAAGAGAAAGAAAGTAGAAACTAACCTACTACTTCAAAAACAACTTCTTAGCGTCCATGTCCGCGATAAGCGAATCGACGATTTTTGAGGCGGCTTTGTCCATTGCTTTAGAGTAGAGATTGGCGTTAAGTTTGGCGCTGCCTATTTTTATGAAACCGCCGATGCTGACTTGTTTTTGATCGCTGATGCCAAGAACTCGTTTTTGCCATACGACTTCGCCGGTGGACGCCTTTATGATGCGGATGTCGCTTTGAACTCCGACGCCTGTGCGCTTTATGTCATAGCCGCCGGCAAAGATGCCGCCTAAAGGACCTAATGCGCCCGATAGCGCAGAAGCTATGGGTGCGCCTAAGACGCTTGAAGCTGTGTTTATTGCTTGACTCATCACCGCGAAATCTTCGCTCCACCATGGACCCGCGCCAAGATTGATGATGGTGCCTTGTATCAAGTAGTCTGCCTTATGGGCATCGCCTATCTGTTTGGTTATGGAAGGGGTTACAACTTGACCGAGTGAAGCGGTGGCGATGGATTGAGCTTTAGTTTCGCTAAATCCGGGGCCTTCGAAAAGCGGGGTAAAATTGCCGCTTTTCATAGCTGCGTTAAATCCGGCAAGTTCGCGACTTTTCTCATCGTAGAGCAATTTTTCCATGTTTTCCGTAAGGGGACGCGTTTCCTTTAAATTGAATTTGCCGCTTGCAATCATCTTTTCCATTACGAGATCCGAGAGATTTGCGGCGGATTCTATAGCGTCATAACGCGTGTCGTCCGTAAATTTCATAAGCACACAGGTGGGATTATCTGCGGCAAAGACGCTTCCCATCGAGCAAGAGGCGGCTATAGCGGAGGCGGCGAGGAATTTTGATATTTTTTTGCTGAGTTTTTTCATAACTGCTCCTTATCGTTTTGTCGTATCGCTCAAGCCCTCCGGCAGTTTCAACAGCTGTTGGTCGGGTTCTGAGACAAATTCTTTGATTTTTATGATGTGTTTAGTGCCTTCAAGATTGCCGGAATTATTTTTGTAAAATTCGGCGGCGGCGATTTTTACTAAGTCGTTTCCGTTAAAATAATAACGTATAACGCCGGTAAAACCGCCTGCCGAGCTTTTGTAATCTTCGTATGACAGCCCGTTTGGCAGCGCTCCGCCGCCTGCGTAGAAATACGTCGCGTTCGCGTTTTTAGACAACATGATGTTTAAAATTCGCGTCACATCGGTGTCACCGTAACTTTCGCCCTCCACAGCTTCGGCTAAATAGTTGCGCTTTACGGCTGCAACTTTGTTCTTCTTATTGCCCATGTACTCAAATATTTTTGGATTGTTTTTTTGAGGGTACTTTGTAAAGTTGAAAACTTCATTGCCTTTTATGAGGCGGCATTGGCTAAACGTGCCGTCGCCGACTTCTTCGTAGCGGTTTTGACCGTCGCTTGTGACCACTCCGCTTCTTTGACGATTGGTGAGATAGTCGTTTTTATCTACCGCCATGCCGCTATTGCCGAAAAGCGGCGTTTTGTCTCTGTTTGTAAGGCGTCTTGGAGGCGTTATGTTGTCGTATTTGATAGTGTAACTTTTTGACAGAAGAATGTTCTTGTAAGCATCGATTTTAGCCGCCTCGCTTACCGATAAAACGCAGGAGAATACGGAGATTGCGCCTATTGCAGCAATGACTTTATAATGTAGTTTCATTATATGCCCTCCATCTGTTCGACTTCTGCGGGGTTTTCTAACAAATCATCCATATCGCCCTTGCCCGCCGCGTAAACTTTAGTTTTTTTACTGATTTTAAAAAGATTGTCCGGCATATTGCCCGAAATTTTTTTTATTTTCACTTCGTTTATGAGATGTTCCTCATCGCCCGTTTTTACGTATGACCTAGCGATTGTTAGTTCGCCTTTTTCATAGAGCATCTCATATACATAATAGCTTTCGCCTTTGCCGGAGGCTCTTGTAATTAAGCTTGCGTAGCGATCGCAATCATATTCTTTATCCTCTATTTTTTTCTTGCCGCTCCAAGTGGCTGAAGGTTTGCCTATGACAGAATTTTTTTCTCTGTAAGGATCTTCCCAGAAAAAAACCGCAAGTTCCGTAGGAAGCGCCAACTTTCGCTCAATACCGTTCCAACCCTCTTTGGGATTGAGATTTTCATAAGCCAGATCCGCCTTATCGCATACAATGGCCTTATCGTCGCTTTGAAATTGGTAGAATTTGCCATCTTTATACATAACTTCCGGGTATTTGGTAGTGCCGCCGCCAAAAAGCGCGCCCAACGGGTTAAAAGCCGTGGCTAAACCTGCGCCGCTATAAACTGTGCGCTCCATTCTTTTGCCGTTCTTTTCGCCGATTACCCTTTTGGTATAATTATCCTGATATTCGACGTAAAAGTCGCCGGAAGCGAAAATCTGCCGATAGTTCTCCGCCGCATTTTGCTCTGCGCCTGCGATTGACGAGCTTAGGCTTAAAATCAGAGCCGCCGTTAAAAGCCGTTTCTTCATTTACACTTTCCTCCTGATAATTTTGCCGTTCTTGCCGTGATTTTTGCCGTCCATCTTTGCAAGCACGCCGAATTTCTTGTTGAAAATCGCATCGTCAACTGCTTTATAAAGCGCGTTTCGTACTTGCACCTGACTAAAATTCTGGCTACCAATGCGAATGGTATGGCTTTTTGTGGAAGTTTCCTGTCCTTCCATTATGTATTCTTCGCCGGTACTTTCATCTAAACCGGTGGTTTCAATGGTAGAAGTTTTAGTTCTGGTGAGTTTAAATTCTGCGTTGCTGCTGGCGGATTCGCCCGTACCGCTGACAGCCATGACGATTCGTCCCGTTTCTGCGTCTATGATGCGAAGGGTGACGTTTGCGATAACGGTGTTCAAATTCATTCCCGCACCGGCTCCGACGGAACTTGAATAGCTTGCGCCGCTAACCTTGCTGGATAACCCGGTAACACTACCCACAACGAAAAACTGCGCGCCTATGAGCTGCCCGATCTTTGGCGCGGTGGCGGGGTTTACCATGCCGCTCATGTTGAAATTGTACTCCTGCATCATGCTCATCAACATATCGCGTTCAACTACGTTGAAGCGTTCGCTGTCCAAAAGTTTTTCGATGACAAATTCCGATACCAAAGAAGCGTCCGCCAAAGATAACTCTTGAGATACAGCGGCTTTATTCGCGTAAGGCAACACCGCAAGATTTGGGTAATCGTAAAGAGAGGCGGCGTTTGCCGCGTTTGATTTCAACATGATAAACGCCGTCAGCAACATGAAAGTTATTTTCAAAAGTCTATTCATAAAGTGTCCTCCAAAAGAAATCACAACACCCTTAAATCAATAGAATTTGCCGTAGCCTTTTCCGCCACGATATTTTTTTGAGAGCGAGCGCGGAGAAGTTGCAAGATAGCGTGAGGTTTTTGCGTGGTTTCCACATCCGCCACAATTTTGCCGTCCGCTTGACTTCTGATGTGAACGTTATCAACGCCCGGTAAAGAACGCATTGCGGCTATCAATTCTTCCGCCGTATTTGCCGAGGAAGCGTTGATGGTTATACGAACGCCGCCCTGATTTAATTTTGCCCCAAAACCCCTAAAGATGTTCGCGAGTCTTTCTGCCGATTCTGCGGCTAAAGGGGCAAGCGCGGTATCAAAAGCTCTGGCATTCACATTCCCTATACCGACGCTCTCCGCTGCAAACGCGCCTATTATGTCGCCTGTGTCATACTTGATAACTTTAAGGTTAAGTTTCGCTTTGGCGTTGGTGAGCGGCGCATCAACCATTTGACCCGTTCTGTGATCCGGTACGCTGATATTCATCACGTTTGAAGTGACTTTGCCAAGCACCAAAAACTCACAGGCGTTGTCGCTGCTTCCTTGGTACATTCCCTTATTGCCTTCGTATATGTTATTTAAAAAGTCTGCATTAAATAACTTTATAATGTGATCTGCGTCAACAACATGAGTGAAGTTAAGTTCCAAAAGTTTTGCCGATAGGGCATTTTCCAAATCGTCGTTGTGAGAAACCCGACCGTTTTCATCGTTCCAACCGTTTAATATTACAACAGCGATACGCGGATCGTTCAATCTCATAAGCATGGTAAGATTGTCAACAAGGGCTGCGTTTGGCTCGGTGTCCACGTCTATTCTTGCCTTCACCCTGTAAAGAGCGCCGCTCTTACCTTCTTCAAGCACCGTAATTTTCCGTATAAAGCCTTGAGATTTTTTCGATACTTCGTCAAGTTCTATACGGAGATCCTTCATAAGTGTTCTGGAGTCTATAAGAGTTCCCACCGCCTGTTCCACAGCGAGTCTGGAAGCGTCTTTTACGGCAGCGTCTTTATCTTCTCCCACGCCGGTTACGGTGACGGTTTGGGCAAAAGCTGTCCCCGCGATAAACGTCGATAAAAAAAGCGACAAAAGCGTCTTTTTCAAAGCTTGAACCTCCACTCTTCGTCAGTTTATTTGTGGTCAAAAAAGCATACTTTATTACCCAGTATAAAAAATATATTTTTTGCAGGATTTATCGTTTTTTTGACGAATTTACTCTATAATATTATTGTATGCAAATGAGAATATATAAGAAGTGGTCAATAAAGTATGCTTTTTTGACCACAAATAAACTGACGAAGAGTGGAGGTTCAAGCTTTGAAAAAGACGCTTTTGTCGCTTTTTTTATCGACGTTTATCGCGGGGACAGC
>JAFXOC010000541.1 GCA_017529085.1 Selenomonadaceae bacterium
AGAAAAGAAAGAAAGAGGTGAAAAGATGAATGTAAATCCTATTGGCAGCAGTTATAACAATACGTTTGCTTCGTCTAAGGAAGCTTTGCAGGAGTCGGGATTTAAGGCTTTTTTGAAGGAAGCGGAGCGAAAGGCTTTAAAGGGCAATAATCATATAGTGAACGGGGAAGATTTCAATAAGGAGGACAAGAAGTTAAAAGAAGCCTGCAAAGGTTTTGAAACTATGTTCCTCCAAATGATGTACCGTTCAATGAGAAAGACAGTGCCGGAAAATCAGCTTTTTGGAACGAGCAACGCCATAGAGCTTTTTGAGGAATTAAGAGATAATGAGCTTATGAAGCAGACGGCGGATTCCGGCGGATTGGGGCTTGCGGATATAATTTACAAGCAGCTTGCGCCGAGCGTTCACGAGAAGAATGCGGCTATGAACAAGTAACAAAAAACGCAGAGTTTCGGCTCTGCGTTTTTTGTTACTGCCCATAAGATGAGGCAGTCGTGTTATTGATACAATACTCGTTCACCATTATCTGTTTTAAAATTTTCCACTTATTATGGAGGATTTTGGTATATTTTGTCGAATTTTCATATGTAGTATACAATTTTATCCATAAGAAGTTTCCCGCCTCCATAGGCGGGAGTAGATCGCAAATTTGAAAACACAAATTTGTATTTGTTTCGACAAAGATGCGGCAAATATTCAAGGACAAGTTCCGGCGGCGTTTATTTCACCCGGACATCCCTTGCTTTCAGCTATGAGCGACTTGATTCGCGAGAAATATGGCAACGACCTTAAACAGGGAAAGGTTTTTGTTGACGATAGCGATGACGGAAAAGAAATGCGACTGCTGTTTTATATCGAGAACAGTATTCAAGACGGGATAGCCGCCCAAAACGGACAAAGACGAGTTATTTCAAAGCGAGTTCATTTTGTGAAAATCAGAAAAAACGGCAACGCAACGACCGCAGGATATGCTCCGTACTTAGATTATCACGCGCCCACCGAAGAAGAACGCAATCGAATATTTGCTATGTTATCAGAGGAGGACTGGCTTAAAAACAATGTGGAGGACATAGCCGTCGGTTACGCTATACAAAATATCATTCCTGCGCATTTAGAAGAAGTCAGCAATCGGAAAAAAGCCATGTTGGATAAAATGGAAAATGCCGTTAAAGAGCGACTCACAAGTGAAATTCGTTATTGGGATTTTTGCGCTAATGAACTGCGTGAAAAGGAGAGCATGGGAAAACGCAATGCCAAATTAAATGCCGACCAAGCGGCAAAAAGAGCGGAAGAATTAACGGCAAGACTTGAAAAACGTCTTTCGGAAATCGCCCAAGAACGCAAAATAACAGCGATGTCTCCCATTGTTGTAGGCGGTGCGCTTGTTATTCCCAAAGGGTGGTTTGAACAAGAAAAATCAAAAGAACATAGTAGTGTAAATCGCTCGGAAGTGGAGCGTATTGCAATGCAAACGGTACTTAATATCGAAAGAGGATTAGGATTCTCACCCAAAGATGTCAGCGCAGAAAAATGCGGTTATGATATTGAATCATTTGTGCCGGAAGAGTTGCGAAAAGAAGGAAACTGTCTCCGTTTTATCGAAGTCAAAGGCAGACGCGCCGACGCAGATACCGTGACAGTCAGCAAAAATGAAATCTTGACGGCTCTAAATAAGCCGGACGAGTATATTTTGGCGATAGTGTTAATAGAAGGAAAAAATACACAAATTTTCTATTTGAAAAATCCTTTCAAAACAACACCGGATTTTTCTGCGACTAGCATTAACTATAATATAAAAAAATTGATAAACGACGCAAAAATTATTTATAAAGGTTAAACCGGGAGGATATTTACATGGTTACGCCAAATAATATATGGGATTTACTGAAATATGGAGAACATCTTACTCTGGAATGTAAAAAAGCTACGAATAAAATTCCCGACTCGCTTTGGGAAACATATTCCGCCTTTGCCAATACCGTTGGCGGGACAATATTGCTTGGTATCGAAGAAAAAACCAAAGAAAATGATTTTAAAAAAAGATTTATAATATCAAATATTGAAAATCCACAAGCTCGTTTAAAAGAATTTTGGGATACCATCAATAATAGTAGCAAAGTAAATCTTAATATTTTGCGTAATAGTGACGTTGAGATTTGCGTAATAGATGAAAAGAATATTATTCGTATAGAGGTGCCGCAAGCAGATTATACTCAAAGACCTATTTATATCAATAATAATCCTATTAGCGGTACTTATAAGAGAAACAACGAGGGAGATTATCATTGTAAAGAGTCTGAAATTCGGGCAATGTATCGGGATTCAAGCGATGATGGCAACGATGGAGGACTTCTTGAGGGTTACACCATGGATGACATTGATCCTGAAACATTAAAAGCATATCGAAATCTATTTACTACGCTTAACCAAGATCATGTTTGGAATACTGTTGACGATAAGAGCTTTTTGTTAAATTTAGGCGGTTACACAGTAGATAGACGTACAAAAGCTGAGGGTTTAACTACTGCAGGTCTTCTTATGTTTGGACGCGGATTGTCTATACGAGAGCGTTTTGCCAATATACGTATGGATTTCATTGACCAAACCGGCATATCCGGCGATATGCGCTGGAGCGATCGTCTTACATATGACGGTATGTGGGAAAATAATCTATGTAACTTTATTTGGACAGTTGTTCCCAAATTAACCAGAGAAATAAAACGTCCGTTTAAATTGGAAGGAATGATTAGAATTGATGATACGCCGGTGCATAAAGCTATTCGCGAAAGCATGATTAATATGTTGATTCACTCAGATTATATGATATCCGGCGTTCTAAAAGTTATAAAAAACGATAACGGTTTCATATTTTCTAATCCGGGAAGTTTAAAATTGCCAATTCGACGAATATATGAAGGCGGTAATTCTAAAGCGCGTAATCCAAGAATACAGACTATGCTTCGCATGATTGGATATGGCGATAATGCCGGTTCGGGTTTTCCGACAATACTTGACGCATGGCGAAGGGAAAAATGGCGTCAACCTAATCTCTATGAGGATACAGAGCTACAACAAGTTGATTTGAAGTTATACACGATAGCGCTTATGCCCAAAGAAGCTACGTTGTTTTTGACTAATTTACTGGGAGAAAATACATATAAAACTTTACCGTCAGAAGAGCAAATTATTTTAGGGACAGCGTTTTTAGAACATTTTGTTTCAAATCAGAGATTGCAGCAAATATTGGAACTACACCCAACCGATATTGGTAAAACACTCAACGAATTGGTTGAAAAAAATATGCTAATTTCTAATTTTAAGGGGCGTTGGACTACATATACGATCAATGAAGATTACAAATCGAACGAAAGACAGGTATTATCATTAAAGTCAGATAAATCGGAACTTAAAAACGAAACAGACAAAAAAATATATGATTTTATTTGTGAAAATGGCTTTATAACTACTAAACAAGTTGTTGCTAATACAGAAATTGCCACTAAACAAGGCGCAAGAACTGCATTAAAACGCTTGATAACCAGTGGACTTGTTCTTAAAATGGGTGCAGGACAAGATGTTCGTTATGTATTAAGTGAAAATAATGGGGCAACTAAAGGGGCAACTAAAGGGGCAACTAAAGGGGCAACTAAAGGGGCAACTAAAGAGTCAACTATTGGGTCAACTGTTGAGTCAACTAAAGGGTCAACTATTGGGTCAACTAAAGGGGCAACCGACATTATATAATCACTTTTATAACAAACTAGGAGAATCAAAATGCGCAAAAAACTAATAGAAGTAGCCCTCCCCCTAGACGCCATCAACGCCGCGTCTGCAAGGGAAAACTCAATCCGCCACGGACACCCGTCTACGCTTCACCTTTGGTGGTCGCGTAAACCGCTTGCAACTGCGCGAGCGGTACTGTTCGCGTCATTGGTGGACGACCCTTCGTCAAGACCGGAGGAATTTCCTACAAAAGAGGAACAGGACAAAGAACGCGAAAGACTTTTTGGCTTGATAGAAAGATTGGTGGTATGGGAAAATAGCGGGGATAAAAAACTCTTTGAAGAGGCTTACGAAGAAATAAAAAAATCAACGGGCGGCAATCCGCCTCCCGTGTTCGACCCATTCGCAGGCGGAGGCACTATTCCGCTTGAGGCGCAAAGGCTTGGACTAAAAGCCATAGCCGCGGATTTAAACCCTGTCGCCGTTATGATAAACAAGGCTATGATAGAAATTCCCGCAAAATTTAAAAATCAGTCGCCGGTAAACCCGGAGGCAAAATCGCTTATAAACGCCACTTGGGAAGGCGCGCAAGGACTTGCGAACGATATTGCTTACTATGGAAAATTGTTAAAAGAAAAAGCATTTGAAAAAATC
>JAFXOC010000542.1 GCA_017529085.1 Selenomonadaceae bacterium
AAAAAGAGAAAAAAACTTTAATAACTGGTTTTTTGTAAATCAACAATCAGCGTTAAAACAAACAGTTAGCGTCTATTAAAGTTTTTTCTTTCTCTTTTTTCTTTGCTACTTTAAATTATCTCCAAATCAGCGTGGATAGCGCCGGCGGCTTTCATGGCTTGGATGATGGAGATAATGTCTCTGGGTGTCGCGCCTACCGTGTTTAGCGCGCCTACGATGTCGTTAATGCTTGTAGACGGCGGAACGACTATGGTGCGCGCGCGTTCTTCCGTTACTTCAACGTCGGAGTTTTGAGTTTTAACGGCGCGTCCGACGGTGAAAGGAGCTTGCACGGCGTCTTCCGTTCTTGTAACTCTGATATTGATGCCGCCTTGAGTTATGGCGCATTCATCGACAGTCACCGCGCCGCCCATAACGATGGTGCCGGTGCGTTCGTTCACCACAACTTTGGCGATGTTGTCGGGGACAATGGGCAAATCTTCAATGCTCGCTACGAAGTCTACGACATTGTTTTGATAACGACGCGGAATGCTTATATCGACTCTGCCGGGATTAGCGGCTCTTGCGATGTTGCCGTAACGAGAATTAACCGCCGCCGCAACTCTTGAAGCCGTGGTGAAATCGGATTTTGAAAGAGAGAGGGATAAATTGCCGCCTTTACCGAGCTCGTCTTCGACTGTTTTTTCAACGATGGCGCCGTTAGGGGTAAGCCCTACCGTAGGGAAATTTTTCTGCACGCCGTTGCCGCCTTTACCTGCCATAAATCCGCCGGTGGAAACTGCGCCTTGCGCGACTGCGTAAACTCCGCCGTTGCCGGCTCTGAGCGGCGTTTGTATCAGTGTGCCGCCCTGCACGCTTTTTGCGTCACCTAAGGACGAAACCGTAACGTCAAGAGTATCGCCTTCCCTTGCGAAAGGAGGAAGCGTTGCAGTAACCATAACCGCCGCCACGTTCTTTGGTTTTAACGAAGCGGCTGAAATCGTCACTCCGTAAGTTCTGAGCATATTAACGACGGATTGTATGGTCTCCGTTGATTTGTTTGAATCCCCGGTGCCGTTTAACCCGACCACAAGCCCATAACCCATAAGTTGGTTCGAACGGACGCCCTGCACCTTTGATACGTCCTTTAAACGGGTGACTGCGGATTCGGCGTATGTAACTACAGGGATACTTAAAAACAATGCAGTAACCAACAGTTTACATATAAACTTTTTCATGCTTCACCCCACAAAAAATTTATTAAAGTTTTTTCTCTTTTTCTTTTGTTACTTTTCTTTTTCTCTTTTTTACCAAAAAGAGAAAAAGAAAAGTAATAATTTGACTCAGAACAAGAAGTTAAACACCTGCGTCAAGATGCCCTGGCGTTGTTTTGCGTTCAGTGGGCCTTTGCCGTCGAAGTGTACGGTGGCGTTTGCGACCTTGGTGGAAGGCACGGTGTTTGCTGAAGTCACGTCGTCTTCACGGATAACGCCGCGAAACGTGATGCGGTGTTCGTCTTTGTTTTGCCAGATGGATTGCTTGCCCTCGACGATTAAGTTGCCGTTAGGCTCTTTTTCAACGACGGTAACGGTAACATTACCCGTAACGCGGTTTGTGTCGCTTGCGGCGCCGGATGCGGAAAATTCATCCGAACCGGAGATTGAAGCGGCTTTAAGAAAATCGAATATCCCAACGCCCGCGTTTAAGTTTTGGCTACCCTCTTTTTCGTTGGTGAATGATTTTTGCGCCTGCAAGGAAGTTCGCTCGCTGATGACGATAGTAACTATATCTCCGACATCGTGCGCCTTATGGTCGCTGAAAATTCCCCAACTCCCGCTTGCGCCTTCCTTATACCAAAGCGATTGAGCAAATGCCGAGGACGCTATCATAAACATACATATAAACACTGCAAAAATTTTTCTCATCAAAACCCTCCTTAAAGTTCTCACACAATCTCAACCGTCTTAGCGTCTATAACTTTGCCTCGGAGCACCTTCCTTGACACGGCGTTTCTCACTTTTATTATCTTTCCTATTCGCCCTCGCTGCATGGCTACGCCTTCAGCCGAAATCATTATGCCGTTTTTATTGGAGATGATTGTAACAAGCGCCCCAGATTCGATTACGATGGGACTTTGGAGCATATTTTCTCTTATCGGCGTTCCCGCTTTTATAACCCTTGCCGGAACTTTACCGACCACCAAACTTGCGTCCTTTAGGTAAATATTGCCTTTGTCTTCTACAGCTACGTCTTGAAGCCGTATGTCTTTCGCCTCAATTTCCCGTTCAAGCGGCAAATCTCTCGCTGCCACAAGTATTTTATCATATACCGAAACCCTAAAATAACAAGTGGCGCGACGATAAAACTTACCGTTCAGGTATATCGACAAGTACACGGGAGTGGTTAATCCATAACGCACGTCCCTAGGCAGCGTCGGTTCTATGGTAAGCTGCCCCGGCGGCGCATGGAGAGTCGCCGCCGCTCTTAGTAGGGTTATTTCCGTCCTTCGGGTTTCGCCTTGTTCTTTAAGTTTTTCTTCTATCTTTTTCTGCGCCGTCAGTACAAGCCTTGTATCC
>JAFXOC010000543.1 GCA_017529085.1 Selenomonadaceae bacterium
AAAAGCGGAGGAACTTTTAAAAATAGCGGCTGATGACGGAATACCTTTTGCTATGTTGGAACTTGGTCATTTAGTAAGAAACAACTCGGAAAAATTCAAATGGTATAAAAAAGCGGCGGATGCCGGCGAACTCTGGGGATATTGCAATTTGGGAGTATGCTATCAAAATAATATCGGCGTAGAGAAAAATTATTCCAAGGCTCTGGAATGCTATATGAAAGCCGTTGACGGCGGAATTTTTGATATGCTGTCGGAAGTAGGTTACATTTATTACATCGGCGGTTACGGCGTAACGAAAGATTTTACCAAAGCTTATAAATATTTTATTGACGCAACAGAACATAAAAACTGTCCTTCTTGGGTATATACATACATTGGAAATATGTATAGCGACGGTAACGGCGTGACGCGAAATTACGCAAAAGCCCACGAATGGTATTATAAAGCGATAAACCGAGACGATGCGGTTGCTATGAGTAATTTAGCGCTATTATATGCCGAAGGCAATGGTGTAAAAAAGGATATATCTAAAGCGCGAGAGTGGCTTGTAAAATCCAGAGAAGCGGGAAATAAAGAGGCTGAAGAAATCTTAATACAATTAGACGAAAGTATGAAAAAAGAAGATAATGACGGGTGTTCTGCTGTTATTGGTGGGTTTATTGTTGGCGCGCTTGCTTTCGTATTTCCTCCGATTGGTATTCCTCTTGCGATTATATATTTTCTTAAAGGTAAATAGTTGTAAGGAGCGTTTTTATGCAATTAAAAAACTATAGAAATCAAATAGACAAAACCGTCAATATATTACGCCAAATTGAGACGGTTGCCAATGAGATGAATATGAAAAGCGCAGTAAAACAGGTTAAATCCATTATGCGCCGTATGGAAGGGGAAACTTTTCATCTCGTTATAGTCGGAGAGTTTTCAAGAGGAAAAAGCACTTTCGTAAATGCGCTTTTGGGGAAAAAGATACTTCCGGCAAGCAAACAGCCTACAACGGCAATAATCAGCAAGATTGTCTATGGAGATACTCCCTCTTATAAACTGTATTTTAAGCAGGGAAAATCTCCGCAAAAGCTTGATGAGGCGAATTTTATAAAAATCACCGCTCCCAAACAACCCGACGAAGATGACGAAGT
The DNA here is from genome assembly GCA_017529085.1 of Selenomonadaceae bacterium. GTDB lineage: Bacteria > Bacillota > Negativicutes > Selenomonadales > Selenomonadaceae > RGIG9201. The sequence goes on from JAFXOC010000543.1 coordinate 1,137, forward strand.
TTCGATACAAGAATACAAAAATGCCCAAAAACTTATATCTGAAATTGATTTCGCTGAAATTTCCTATCCGCTTTCATTTTGCAAAGATAATGTTGAAGTGGTTGATACCCCGGGTACAAATGATTTAGATTTGGGGCGTATGGAGATAACTTACGGCTATTTAAATCAGGCGGACGCTGTCGTACTTATTTTAGCGGCGTATCAACCGCTTAGCAATTCGGAATTGTCCTTTCTTAAAGAAAGAATTTTGGGCAATCAAATACAAGAGATTTTCTTTGTGATAAGTCATAAAGACGACCTTGACAGCGCCGAACAAGAAAGGGACGTTATAAATTTTATCGAGGAGCATTTGAAGACACTCCTACCTAAAGATATAAATCTTAGAAATCGTATCTTTTTGGTAAACAGTTTAGGCGCATTGTATTCGAGTATGAAAAAAAGTGGAAAGGAACTTACTCTGAAACAAGAGTTAAAAGTGCCGGATAATTATAACGATACGGGCTTTCCCGATTTTGAATATTATTTGGGAGATTTTCTGGTAAACGAGAAGGGTATGGTTCGTCTTCGTAAGCATATTCGAGAAATTCAAGCGATTGTCATCGCTATGAATAGGGATATTGTAAGAAATATCGGCATTATATCTCATAGCGCAGATGAAATTCGCCAAAAATACGCTCAAATGGAGCCTAAATTCAGTCAGGCGAAAAGACAGGCGAATCAAGTTTTATCCGATATAAAATACGCTTTTGAAAGCGCAAATTCCGAAATAGAATACGAATGTCATACGGCGGCAAATCTAATTCTTTTTAAGGCAAAAGAGGCCGTAAACTCTCTTACGCAGAATATGTCTCCGGCTACTATGCAACAGGCTATTGAAAGGGAAGTTTCGGCGGAAAAAAAGCGTTTTATGGATAAAATGTTAAAAAAGTGGGACGAACTTTTCGCAAGGGAAAACGAGCGATTGCAAAACGCCCTGAAAATTATATGGAACGATATTGAGGTGGAATATAAGAAAAACTTTAATTTGCCTGCTGTCATTGATAATAATAATTCTACCGTTCTTTCCATTTCAGAATCTGCAAATGAAGAAGAATTTTCCAAAAAAGCATATAATTTTGCGGGAGAGGCAATGCGTGAAATCGGAAAAGACGACAGCGCATTGGGGAAAATAGGTCTTGCAGGCATTGCTGCCGTATCTTGCGCAGTTGGC
>JAFXOC010000544.1 GCA_017529085.1 Selenomonadaceae bacterium
ATATCGGCAACTTGAAACTCAAGGACATCACTACGGCAAGAATTGACCAGTTATTTCACCATCTTCACGAACATGGAGCAACAAGAGAACGGTATATCTTGAATGACGAGAGCGTTATTGCCATTGGCACGCGTAGACCGCTTCACAGAAAATGCGGAGTTTCTCTTGAAACTATGCAGAGGCTTTCAAAAGGGAAATCGGTTTTAAAGGAAACGGCGCAAAAATTAGCAGAAGCAACGGGAAGGACACTCAAAGATTGTTTTTCAAAGGTAACGGAAGAAGCGAGATTAGACAGCGGAACGATAGCCAGAGTGCGTACCGCGCTTTCGCCCATTTTTTCTACGGCAGTGAAAAAGGATATGTTGGCAAAAAATCCTGTGTTTAACGCTACAACTCCCAAAGATGCGCCGGAGGAAACGCCATATCTTAATGCCGAAAATTGCAAAACCATACTTCAAAACATCGATGATTTTCTTAATCCGCAAATGCAGCGAGTAATAAAGACACTCCTTTACACGGGAATGCGTTCCGGGGAGCTTATGGCTCTTCATTGGCAAGATGTGGATTTTGACAGCGGTATGATAACAATTCGTTACACCCTTTACCGCTCCAACAGAGAATATAAATTATCGTCGCCGAAAACCAAGAGCAGTAACCGAGTAATCGCTATGCCGCCGCAACTTATCGAATCGCTTAAAGAGCAAAAAGAATGGCAGGAGAAACAAAAAACCAATGTTGGGGATAAGTGGATTGAACGAGGCGCGGTTTTTACTGGGACATTCGGAGAGTATATGAATCAGACTTATGTCAACAGTGAGTTCAAAAAATTTCTCAAGCGGCATAATTTACCTCATGTTCATATTCACGACCTGCGTCACGCTAACGCTTCTCTGTTAATCAATATGGGACTCCCCGTAAAAATGATTTCGGAGCATTTGGGACATTCGGATACGAGAACGACAGAGAACATTTACGCTCATGTTTTCAACGAAAGTCGTCGTATGGCATCGGACGCTATAAGTCAGGCTCTTGAAAATATAACTGAATAAACAAAACGCCAAACGCCTTATCGGAAAATATCCGACAAGGCGTTTGGCGTTTATTTGGGGTTTAAATCTTCAAAAAATGCCTAAACGAAACTAAACGTTACTCTATGTAAAATGCCACGAAACCGCACAATATTTGGATTTACGGACGATGTTAAATGATGTGAAGCCTTGAAGTGGTGCTTGAAAAAGAAAATATATGGACGCTGGATTCTAAAGGAGACAAATTCCCGTTCGATTTAATACAATCAAACGAAAAGGAAACAGCCGTGAAAGTGCTTGAAATAAAGCCTTTCCCGGCTGTTTCCTCTTTTTGAGTGTTTGAAAATGTGGTAATTTTTGAGAGGATTTGCGAAATTTTCTGTGACTAAATTTTAAACGGTTGCATTTTTTAAAATAACCGTTTGTATGGTACGAATATCCGTTTGCAGGGTATTCAACAATATAGGATAAGAAATAAAATACGGCTACCAATTGAATGATAGCCGTATTTTTCGTTTAAATTTTATCTGCATAACGCTTACGCTCTTCTTGTGGAATGTATAAAGCGTCCATAGCTTGTTGCCCAGTAAAATTTAAAGATTTCATTAAATTACGAATCGAATTTAAACGCTCCAAATCTTTACCACGAGCCTCATATTCTTCAGCCAAATAATCCAAAGCCACGCACGACATATCACTCACATCTCCCTTCGACTTTTGATACATCTCAATAAAACGAGTATCACCTGTAATTGCGCTGAATAAATCAAAAAGTTCTTTTAAATGCTTTGCCTTACCCGGCATCGGTTGCCATTTCCCGGTTTTTCTCATTTGACTGTAATAATCCGCTAGATACCGAAAATCACTCTTAAACTTTGCTATTGTTTCATCTGAGAGCCACGCTATTTCAAAGATGTTTATTTTATAATCGCTCACATAAGGGTCAAGTTCGGGCGGGATATTTTTAAAACACTCTTTTAATGTACGAGCTCCAGTCCAACGATGTTCGTAGTCAAAATGTAAAACCATCGTTATAGCCGGATACAGCGGAAATTTATCAGTAGCATTATCACGCTCTAAAAGCCTCGCTCGGTAAACTGCGCCGTCATAACTCACAATTCTAAGCGGCATATCATAATCTATAGCCGTCTGGTCTTCCAAACCAAAGAATGCCATACGAACATTTCCTTGTGTCCAGAGTTTTGCTATATCACGCTCTTGCATTCGTGTTTTTAACTCTTTGTCTTTATAAAGCGAATCTTTTTTTGCTGGTGTTAATTCTTCGGGTAAAATTAGCGATTTTCCGTCCAATAGAAGCACATTTACGATATCGGCAAAGACATCTTCGAGTTCAAAGAGTTGTTTTTCTGTCAAATCCTTTTCTCCCACTAACCTCACCCCACTTTTTATTGAATTATAACACATATTTTAGATATTGAATAGAAGATTTTGGTAAATTTAAAATAAAAGTTTATAATGTTATAATAAAAACGAAATATCGAAGTAAAAAAGGAATTTATAACCTTTTTGAAGAATACTTAACAAAGTTCATTCTGAAATGAATATTCGAGAGGAATGTTGCTATGACGGGAATCGAATTGTTACGCAAAGAAAATGAGCGACTTATCGCCGAAAACACATATCTTAAAAAATTGCTTGATAATAACGGCATTTCATACGAATATACGCCTAAACAACCTGAACTTGTAGACACGACATCTGAAATAAAGCGCAGAATAAAACTGTTCATGAAACCCTTTTGCGCCAGAACGGAATTTTATGCAGAAAGATGGGAAAATAAAGAAGGGCGCAGCGGTTACGCTCCGGCTTGCGGTAATCGTTGGACATTTGTATGCCCGAAGAAGAAAGATAAAAGCGTAAAATGTTATGAATGTGATAATAAAGCGTGGATTCCATTTACGGAAGATGTAGCATATAAGCATTTAGTCGGCAAAGACGAACGCAGTCGCGCTTTTGTTGCGGGAACTTATACATTGCTTTCGGATTCTACCTGCAAATTTCTCGTATTTGATTTTGACAATCACGATGGCTCTCGTATGATATGGAAAGATGAAGCTAAACTTTTACGAGATATATGCAAAAGATATGGAATTGACACGGCGTTAGAGCGTTCTCGTTCAGGAAACGGCGCGCATATTTGGATTTTCTTTGAAGAACCAATACCTGCAAAATTGGCTCGAAAATTTGGGGCGGCACTTCTTGCTAAAGGCGCGGAAATTATACATCAAAAGGATTTTAATACTTTTGACCGTATGATGCCAAATCAGGACGAAATGCCGATAGGCGGTATGGGAAATCTTATAGCTCTTCCGTTGCAAGGTATTCCACGCAAAAGTGGAAATTCCGTATTTGTGGATGATGATTGGAATGTTATTCCTAATCAATGGGAATATTTAGAACAAAAAAAATTATTGTCCAAAGAATTTGTGATGAACAAACTGTCTGAATGGAAGATGCAAAATGAGCCATTTGTACTTGAATTAGAAGACGATGAATCGAAAGACAAACCATGGGAAAAGAAAAAACTTCTCACTTTTGAAAAAGAAGATATTTTAAAACCGCTAACTTTGACATTGGCAGATTGCATTTATATCCCCAAAAATACCGTAAAACCTAGGACGATGAATCGTATCCGTAAAATGGCAACATTCAGTAATCCTCAGTTTTACAAAATGCAAGCCATGCAATATTCCACAAAACAAATACCCCGATATATACAATGCTTTCGCGATTTTGATAAGTTTGTCGCGCTACCTCGCGGGTGTTTGCCAACATTGGAAGAGAAATTACAAGAAGCCGGAATTTCATATAAGGTTGAAGATTGCCGTAATTGCGGTAGAGTTGTCAATGTTTCGTTTCAAGGAAGTTTGCAACCTGAGCAAGAAAAAGCGACTATTACAATGTTAGAACATGAAATTGGCATACTTGGCGCAGCTACAGGCTTTGGAAAAACCGTATTGGGAACATATTTGATTGCCGCTCGCAAAGTAAACGCGCTAATTTTGGTTCATAACCGAGAAATTATGAAACAGTGGCAAGAAAGCATAGAAAAATTTCTTCAAATTAACAAGGAAATTCCGATTATGTTGATGTTCATATAAAAATGTTGGAAAAGATGTATCAGAAACGATTAAACACATACTCTTCAATGGGTTATACGATTTTTACTCCTAAGGGAGATAGCGGATGCAATATAATCTACACAATAAAAGACTATCAAGATGTGTTTTGGAAAAACATTAGAGAAGCCGGTAAATTGGTTTATATATCAAGTCCTCGATTAAGCCGTCAACGGGTTTTAGATTTTAAAAAGCTTTTGACAGAATTGAGAAATCCTCAAACAGAGTTTGTCGTATGTACATTGCCAACTGCCGAGTACGCGGAAAATCAAAGAAAAGGCATTGAATTTATGAAAAATATGCTAAAAAATAGTGGAGTTGATATAAAAGAATACGATAATCTTAACTGTCATTTTGCCGTTATAGACAATGATTTGGTATGATATGGCAGTATGAATTTTCTTTCAAGGGAGCACGATGAGTATATTTTTATGCGGCTTAGGAATGAAGAAATTGTTCGAGAATTGTTGTCGATGGTAAAATAAGGAAACCACTACTATTTTTATTTCAAAATATTTGACATATGTTGTAAATCTGATATAATACGAGCAGGTTCTATTTATAACATATGTCAAAAAAGAGGGTGGGCAATGGGCAGACCATCAAAAAGACGACGCATTTGCGCTTTGCCAATAAATACTTGTTTTTTGCCCGAGTCAGTCAAAGATACTCCGGCAGTAAAAATTTCTTTGGAGGAATACGAGAGCGTTAGGCTTTTGGACTACGAGGGAATGACGCAGGAAGAAGCGGCAAAGCAAATGGGTGTGGCTCGTACCACGGTGCAATCATTGTATTTGACGGCGCGAAAACGTATCGCCGGATGTTTGGTTGAAGGTCGCCCGCTGATTATTGAAGGGGGCAACTTTGAACTTTGCGACAAATGTAATGATACTCGAAAAATTATCAGATGTAAAGCGCAGAAAGGAAGTAATTATATGAAGATTGCAGTTACCTATGAAAACGGACAAATTTTTCAGCATTTCGGACATACCGAACAATTTAAAGTTTATACGGTGGAAGATAATGCCGTAAAAGAATCTCATATTTTAAGCAGCAACGGGGCGGGACACGGCGCATTAGCCACTTTGTTGCAAGAAGAAAATGTAGATACTTTGATTTGCGGCGGTATTGGCGCAGGGGCAAAGACGGCGTTAGCCAAGGCTAAAATTGCCGTATACGGCGGAGTGCAGGGCGAAGCGGATGCGGCGGTTAATGATTTTATATCCGGAAAACTCGCCTACGATCCTGCGGTACATTGCGACCATCACGACCACAGCGAGGGACATGGTTGCGGCAATCACGGATGCGGCGGACACGGTCATGGTCATATGCACCAACATGGAAAAGGATATGGTCACGGAGGCAGTAACCGAACTGTTTAATTGACTTGGAGTTATGTATATGATTTCCATCTAAAATATTTATAGAAAATAGGGCTTTGGAATTGGTATTTAAGTTTTCTATTTCAAAGTCCTATTTTCGTTTAGCAGGAATAACATAATTGAGTAGTGAATGTTATAAATTAAGATTCTAGGAGAAACTTATATGCCGTGCAAATTAACCTTGCTTGTGGAAAATACCGCTCCAAGATGTGAGGAACTGGCTTCGGAACATGGTTTGTCAGTCTTTGTTGAAACCCCAAACACCAAATTTGTATTCGATTGCGGTCAAACGGGGATAGCGTGGGAAAATGCCGTAAAACTTGGAATTGACTTAAAGGAAGTTGATTTTGTGATTTTAAGTCATTCGCATTACGACCATGCGGGAGGATTTCCCTCATTGCTTAATTATTGCCGTCCCAAAGCCGTGTATGTTGGAAAAAATTTTTGGCGGGAAAAGTTCTCGTACGATAGGGAAAATAATCGGTATCTCTCAAAAGGCTGTGGTTTTACAAAGAATGACTTGAACTCATGGAATATTGAAACGATAGAGTGTAGAGATACCTTAAAATTGGATAGTTTCGCAAGACTATTCACTAATTTTGACAAGATTTACTCATTTGAGCGTATTCCTTCAAAATTTGCGTACGGAGACAAAAAAGAACCTGATACCTTTGATGATGAAATCTGCTTGTTGCTTCGAGAAGCTGACGGACTTGCATTAGTTGTAGGTTGTTCTCATCAAGGTATACTGAATATTACAGCCACCGTAAAGAAAAGAACGGGACTTCCCGTTAGACGAATCATCGGCGGTATTCACTTAAACGGAGAAGGACAAGAGCGCATAGACAAGACCTTGTCTGAATTGAAGCGGCTAGGTGTCCGCGAATTCAATCTTTGCCATTGTTCGGGAACGAACGTACCCGGAAAAAT
>JAFXOC010000545.1 GCA_017529085.1 Selenomonadaceae bacterium
TAACTAATTTCTTTATATTGTGAGCCATATCTTCGTCAAACCCAATTCCATCCGCCCAAATGTGGGTATTATCGTTAAACAACTTAACGAAATGCGCCAATTCGTCCAAATTGTTTACCGTAATACCTGCAGAAATTTGACGCGCAGAGAGATGTTCGGATTTGTCAAATGTCGAACCCGATACATTAAAAGCTTCGCCGGCAACAACACTTGTTTTTTGATATTCATCCTTGGTTTTGCCGAATAAGTTTTCGACTTGTCTAGCCTCGTCAAAGAATTCGCTGTCATTATGCGGACGAGTTCCTATCATACCGGAAGCAACTTCTATTTTTGGATTTGTACTAAGTTTAACATCAAAAGGATAATTTTCATCAAGTCCTGAACTTACGGTAATCGCATCTTTCAATACCTCTAAGAAAGGAGCTGTTTTATCAAAAGTGCCTCCCGTAATCCACGAGAAAATTCTAGAGCCGTTACCACCAATAAAGATATCCGGTACGTGGTTTTCTTCGTATATTCCTTTGCTGCGTAACATTGAAATGATTTCGCCCAAATAATAAAATATACCTGCAACCGCAAATTCCGCCGACTGTAACGCCTCTTTTACATCCATGCGCCCCGTAATGTTCTTTAAATTTTTAAGATATTCATCACTATGTGCTCGCATATCTGCGTCAATAAAGGCTTGTGACAATTCTTTACCGACGTTTGCGGTTTCACTTAATTCAGAACCAAACCCTAGGGCTTTGCTTGTGTAAATAGGCAAGAACAGATATCTTCCAGCGAACTGAACAGACGTATGATAAACGATTCGTCCGGGCTGACCGCTGATAATGGAAATATCCGTGGTGCCCGCGCCGATGTCTAAGCAAATTGCGCCGTCGCCGAAATTGGTGTCGCTCTTGCCGAACTTGTTGAAGTAGTACGCAGACGCCTTACTCTCAGGCCACGGCTCCATAATATCATCCGCCCCCGCAGTGTAAGGAGTCGCATCGTAAGCCTCTTCAACCGCATCCTTGCAAGTGTTTCGGAAAGCGAATTGTTGTTCGCCGGAAAACGCCGTTGGGAAAGAGAAGTTCCATTCGATGTTTTCAACCCCGCATATAGCCGCCTCTGCTGCGCTCTGTATGCAAATTTGCTTTACATAAGCCGCAATTTTCTTTCTACCAATTGGGTCATCTTTCCATTTAAGATTCGGATTTATGTTTCCTTCATTGGCTAGAAAATATTTTGTATGACTAATGCTAAGCATAAGGACATTCCCGTCTTGAAGCGGTCTAATCTCATCATTTAACCTATCTTTGTTAAGCACTTGGAAAATACTGAGGAAAGAGCCATCCTTGTTGCCGTCCATGATTGCAGGGATAAAACGAAAGAATGTGTTCGTTCGCTGAACGTCGCTGTCGGTGACTTGGAAAAGATGAGGCTGCAAGGCAAGGGGCGCAGGGTCTTTTTGACCTTCTCTGTAGTAGAGCATGGTGCTTGAAGTGCCAAAATCTATGCCAAATTTCCAAGATAGCCCCGCTTCTCTTGAAACCGTCTCCGGCTCGGACAAAAGTATGAGTCCCGCCTCATGCACATCCGCAGACACGCCGTTCACGCCGGGCAGATTGATAGAGCAAAGAAGCGCTTCGGGGAAATCCGTAAGTTTTGCGGTGTAGCAATTCTGAAGACCGCCGTTCGGAAGATTTTTGTCGATATTCTCATCGCCGAATTTATAAGGTCGCACATAGAAAAAATCAGTCGCAAGCCCTGTGGAGTTTTTGTTTTGCGCCTCGATGTTTTCGTAATAGAGATAGTATTTCTTCCAACCCTCCCGCTTAAAGTTCGGCCAAATCTCGATAACGGGAATACGCGTCTGCATATATACAAGGTCTTTTTTGGGATAGCTTTTTGTGAATTTGAAATCGGTAGGCTCGCTCCCCACGCCGGAAAGCGGAAACGCGAAATGCACCAAAATATCTTCGGCTCTGTTTTCAAGCGAAATTCTCTCCGCAATTTCCTTTGGCGTAAAGAGTTCCAAAAGGGTAGATTTGATAGGAAGCAATACGCTGGTGTCGTCCTCCGCCAAAATCTGCGCTCCGGCTATAGGTCTTGAACCCACAATAGCGCCGCCCGGCTCCATAACAACCATGCGTTCGAGGAAAAATTCTTCCGGCGCGCGCCATTCGGTATTGCCAAGGCTGATATTGCCGATATGCTTGTGGTCTATGAGAGAATTTGCCAATATATCGTTGGCGGAAACCCCCGGCCATACGACAAGTTGAGTTGCGCTCATGCCGAGTTCGTCCGCAAAATCCCTCGCCATGCTCGGCGAAATTAAGAGAATGTCGGTCTTCACA
>JAFXOC010000546.1 GCA_017529085.1 Selenomonadaceae bacterium
CACGATAAAACCGTTTTTCTCGAAAAGCGGCACGAATTGATTTGGGGGGATATAATTTAAGGTTGGATGCTCCCATCTCACAAGAGCTTCTGCGGAAACGATGCGCCGCTTGCTCGTGTCGTATATCGCCTGCATATAAATCTTAAACTGATTTTCAACCAAGGCGATTTCCATATCCCGCACAAGAGTCTGCTCCCTCACCATAATCTCTCGCAAACTCTCGTCGTAATAGGCGTACCTTACGCCGTAACTGCCCTTTATCTTATTTAAAGCGATATGCGCCCCGTCGCACATACGGTCTATATGAACGGTTTTATCCGTCACCTCGTATATGCCCGCAAAGAAACGTATGGTATGGTTTATGCCAAGCGTTTCGATGTGATTGTCAAGATCGTACAGTATCCGCTCTATGTCAAGTTTATCCTTTTCAATGAGCAATACGAAATGATCCGCCTCAAACCTTGCCGCAAGCCCGGTATCGCCAATAACCGACGGGAAATAATAACCCGCCGTTGAGAGCACCAAATCTCCCGTTTCCATGTTAAACAGATCGTTTAACACTTTAAAGCAGCTTATGTCAAAATACACCACAAAATAGGGCTTATCCGTATTCTTCAAAAGCTCTGCGCCCTGCTTATAAAACGAACTGCGGTTCAAAAGCCCCGTCAATGGATCCATGTCCATTGCCTTTTGAAGCTTCTGTATCTCAATTCCCTGCGCTTCGCCAAAAGCTTTATCCCATGCGTTATCCGTACCGTTTAACGCATTTTTTATTCTGTTTAAAACCAACTTTTCATGGTAGGGCTTAGATATAAAATCGTTCGCCCCCATCTCAAGGGCGCGTCTTTCATGCTCTAAATTTCCATCGGTAATAACAAGCGCGGGAATCCGTCCGCTCGGCGTCTGCGACAGTACGGGAATAAGCTCCACGTTTTCCTTTGTCATGGAAACGACAACCGCTTCAACCGCGCCGCCCGATACGGCGTTCAGCGCTTCTTCCGCGCTCGCAACCGTCTTTACGCTGTAATGAGGCGCAACTATCTCGACTAACTCCCCCGCCTCGCCTAATATCATTATTCCTGCCATATCTTAACCTCGCAATTTTTTTGTTGAGGCTCCGCCTCAAACTCCGGCAGGGGCGCTGCCCCTGCACCCAGCCAAAGGAGCTTCGCCCCTCTGGACTCCCATTTTATTTTTTTGTTTTCCACGTCGGAATAAATCAAAAACATTTACTACGGGGTCAAGGGGCGAAAGTCCCTTGCAGGAGTCCAGAGGGCAGCGCCCTTTGGTGGGGTTTGGGGCAACGCCCCAACTACTCTTTGGGTTGAATCACGCCTGTGTTATAAGCGTCAAGTAAAGCCTTTAAGTCTTCGATTTCGTCTTTGATGCGTTGACCCGCGTCGGTATCGCCGACGGTGGTGCGGTAGTTTTGAAGTTCGATGGTTTCGGAGACGGATTCAATGTCGCCGTTTTCTTTTAAAGCGGCTTTAACGTCGGCTATTTTTTGATGTTCAAGAAGACGAAGCCCGCGAGAGTTGGAGACAAGGGTAAAACCGCTGATACCCGTCTTTTTGTGGTACGCCTTGCAAAATCCGCCGTCGATGACTATGGCGCGCCCGCCCGCTTTAATCGGCGTTTCGCCTTTTTTTACCTTTACGGGAACATGACCGTTTATGATATGCCCCCGTTCCGGCGGCAAGCCAAACTCTTCAAGCACCTTTTCGCAGGTGCCCTCTTCGTTGATTAGTTTAAAATAAGGATCGCTGGGTTCTTTCCATGTCTTTTCATCCGACAAGAACGCCCGCTCGAAGGTTTTGAATTCTCTGCCCGCCGTAGGCGAATTTAAGCCGCACCAAAGGAAATACATAAAGTCCAAACCCTTTTGGTCGCGTTTTAGATAGGCCTGTCTTGCCCTTAAATCCACATAATCAAAATACGCCTTGCCTTTGTAGATTTTGCCGTCGAACTCAATTTCCCTAAAAGTGCCGTCCTCGTTCATGGGAACACAGCCGTGGAAGAGAAGGTTGCCGTTGTGGCAGGTGTATATGCTGCCTTTTTGATAGAGATAATCAATATGCCTTTGCAAAACGGCGCTCTCGACGAAATACGTCTTTAAATCCGCGATAAGCTCCGCTTCTTTAGGCGTAAGGGCGTAAGGATCCTCCGCATTCTCGTCGACTGTGGGGAAATACGCGCTCTTTAGCTCGTAACGCTTGCCGTCGTCCATAACGGCATAACTCGACTTGAAATCTATCTTGTCAAGGAGCAGGCGGCTGTCCATCTGAAAATCGGGATTGCGCCTGATCATCTGTCCCTCAAGCTTGAACATCAGTATCGCCGCCGCTTTTTCTCCCGCTTTAATCGGGTTTGCGTCGGGGTAACTGTGGGAAGCGAAAGTGATAAACGGGCGAAGGTTTATGCCGTAACCTCTTTCAAGCACGTCCGTGTTGTTATAACGAAGGCTGTTCCTGACAACGGTGGCGATACAAACTTCGCTGCCAAGCGCCGCGCCCATCCAGAGTACGTCGTGGTTGCCCCATTGGATATCGACTTTGGGATGCCGCATAAGCCTGTTAAGTATAGCGTCGGGACGGTTGCCCCTGTCGAAGAAATCCCCGACGATATGAAGCCGCACAACAGCCAGTCTTTTTATCAGCTCCGTAAACGCGTATATAAAATCCACCGCGCTGTCCGTCGCCACAATCGAATCCAAAAGCTGTTTATGGTACACAAACTGAGCGTTATCAACGTCGGGTCTTGTGTGCATCAGCTCTTCTATCACGGACTCGTATTTAGAGGGTATCGAACTCTTTATTTTGGGCGAAGTGTACTTATAACTCATGACCTTCGCTATCTCAAGCATATTGGAAATATTCTGCCGGTACCACTCCGAATCCACTACGCCTTCTTCCGCAAGCTGGGCAATCTTCTCCCTTGGGTAATAAATAAGGGTGCAAAACTCCGCCATCTCTTCTTCGGTGAATTTTCCGCCAAAGACATACTCCACTTTTTCGCGTATAACCCCGGAGCAGTTGTTAAGTATATGAAAAAAAGAAGCGTATTCGCCGTGCAAATCGCTCATAAAATGTTCAACGGCTTTTGGCAGCTTCAACTCCGCCTGCAAATGTATTATCTTGGAATAAACCGCCTCTTTCGACGGATATTTCTCCGCCAACAGCCTCAGTATCTTATCCGCTTTTCTATCCAAAAAGCCCCACCTCCTCTTTGTTGGGGCTTCGCCCCAAACCCCACCAAAGGGCGCTGCCCTTTGGATTCCTGCCAAAGGGCATTGCCCTTTGGCAGGAATCCCGGGTTCTCTTGTTTTGGTTTTGATTTTTATTATAGTTTTGGTTTTAGTTATAGATATTAATTTTATCTTCTACGCTCAGAAAAAAATTCCTTCTTATGAGTGAAGGATTTTTAGCCTATATAACCAACAGCAGGAAATTTTGCGCTATTGTCGAATTTAGAAGGTAAATAATTACTGATTTGAAAGAGATGATGCGATGGAAAAGCCTCTCGTCCGGCTTCCGAATATGATATAATGAATATAGCGTTGATAAACTTAAGTAATCCTGAGAATTTGAAAAAAGATAACGCGATAAAATTGCTTTCGGTATTGTTATCGCAAGAAATTATCGCAACCGAAAAAAAGCGTGTGCTAAAGGACAATTTTAAAATTCCAATGACTACAGAAATCGAGGAAGGAGTAAATTATATGTGCAACTTAAGCGACGGAGTCGAAAGACGCGGTATGGAAAAAGGCATGGAAAAAGCTACTGGCAATATGGTACTTGAACTCATTAAAGCTAAACAACCTTTATCCCTTATAATGCAAGTATCGAAGTACTCGGCGGAACGTATCGCAGAAATTGGCAAAAGAAACGGGATCCCGTTAATAGATTGATTTAACTCAAATTCCGATATTGACTTTATAAAGAACGTAGCTGAGATTGATAAACAGCTTTATAAGAAGTATGGGCTTAGCGAAAGCGAAGTGGAGTTTATTGAGAGTCATGTGAAGGAGATTGTGTGATGATAGCGGAAAGAATGGTTGCGGATAATATGAAAACCTTGAGGCAAAAAGTATATAACATGGTGGAAACCATGTCGGACGAGGCTTTAAACGCATTGTTTCGGTATATGATTGAATATAATCGACAAGCTACCGAAAGGGAGCAAAGAATTTTAAAAAACAGAGAAGCTTTTGAGGATTTGATGAGCCTTGTGAGACATGCGCCTGAACGCGATTATAAAAAAGAGTTGGAAAAATCCCGCGAGGAGAGATTTTTAAATGCGTGTGTTGATTGATACAAATGTTATTCTGGATTTTCTTCAAAAAAGGGAGCCTTTTTATGAATCAGCCGCAAAAATTATCGTCTCCTGTAGAGAACAGATAATTCAAGGCTGTATATCTGCCCAAAGCATAGCGGATATGTTCTATATTTTACGAAAAGATTACACTTTGGAAGAACGCCGAAGAATTTTGCTTGATATATGTCAGATTATGTCCGTGGAAACAATCGATAAGTACAAACTTATAGCAGCTCTTCAAAATAAAAATTTTAATGATTTGGAGGACTGTCTGCAAGCAGAGTGCGCCATATCATTAAACGCCGAATATATTGTCACAAGAAATGTTAAACACTTTGACAAAAGTACAGTCTCGATAATTACCCCCAAGGATTTTTGCAGTAAATTTTTTACTACGCTATAGATTGATTTAACTCAAATTCAAATATTGACTGGACAAAGAGCGTATCTGAGATTGATAGACAGCTTTATAAGAAGTATGGGCTTAGCGAAAGCAAGATTGAGTTTATTGGCAGTCTGTGAAGGAGATGGCGTGATGATAGCGGAAAGAATGAAAGCGTACAATTTGATAGATTCTATTTCTGATGATAAAATGCTTCTTGTAGTAGATATTTTGGAAGCGTTTAAGAAAAGCGAGGAGTTTTCACACGCAAAAAAAAGTAAAACACCATTATTTCCCTATAAAGAAGAGTCGGCAAGAGAAGATTATAGAACAGCATTGCTAAACGATACGTTTGTCATTCCCACGGATATTGACGCTGATGAGTACGTTAGGGAGTTGAGAAAAGATGAACGCATATTCTAAGGTATTTATTGACACGGCTCCTTTGGTTTATTTTTTGCAAAAAAACGCGAATTTTTTCGCAAAATCTAAAGAGATATTTTTAAATCTTGACGATATGGGCGCAATTTTAGCGTTGTCGGATATTACTATAACCGAATATTCTGTTTTTCCATATAAAAATAATCGTATTGACCTCATTTATACTCTTAACAATTTTATAGAGAAATCAAAGGCTGATGTTTTGCATACCACAAGAAAAGTAGCAGATAAAGCGGCAAAAATCAGAGCTGAGTATCCGTTTTTTAAAACTATGGATTCGTTACAATTAGCGTTTGCATCCGTCAACGATTGTGATTTGTTTTTGACTAACGACAAGCAACTAAGGCAGTTTAAAGAGCTAAATTGCGTTACCGTTGAAGAATTTGAGATAAAGTGAGACATGAGTTTATTGGCAGTCTGTGAAGGAGATGGCATAAACCGTCCGCCTTGTGCG
>JAFXOC010000547.1 GCA_017529085.1 Selenomonadaceae bacterium
ACAATCATTTGATAGAGTTTAACCTGAAATTAGACTCAAACCCCGAATTTACCGCCAGCGTGCTTGTGGCTTACGCAAGGGCGATTTTCCGCATGAATAAGGAAGGCGCTGTCGGCTGCAAGACGGTTTTCGACGTGCCGCCCGCGTATTTGTCGAATAAGTCGGGCGAAGAGTTACGGGCGCATTTGCTTTAAGCAATAAAAAAGCGACAGTTTTTGCTGCCGCTTTTTTATTATTCGAGATTTATACTTCATCTTCCCGCTCCATTTCAGTCATAAATTCGCGGAAGTTATTGTATCTTTTGCCGTTTGAGTCATTTGCCGCCATATCGCTTTCCATACGAGCAATGATATTATCGTCCGCGAACAGTATTAAAAATTCCTTCATTTTCCGTTCCGATAAAGACGCTAACACGCTGACTGCGTAATTTCTCAGCATAGTTTCGTTTATTTGCAATGCTTCCACAATAATTGCTCCTTTTTTCGGTTCGCTACAATTTTTCCTTATCCTCAACCGTTATATCTTCTCCAAGCTGCACTTCTATCACGGAAAGCCTCGTTACGGCTTCTATCTTATGCGGCGTTTTTCGCGGAATTTCCATTACGTCGCCCGCCGATACCTCTCTTTTCTTGCCGTTAATCGTCGCTACGCCTTCGCCCTCCGTTACCGTCCAAACTTCGTCGCGGTAAAAATGCCTGTGATAGTGCATACTGTGTCCCTTGTTTAATACTACCTTTATGGTAAGGCTGTTTTCTTCCGCGTCCAATATCTTAAAGTCGCCCCATGATTTTTCGGTATAGCGAACTTCTTGAGGAAATTTTTCCACATAAGGCTTTATATAGCTTGACGCTTTCTTATCCGACACCAAAATTCCGTTGGCGCTCGCGACTACCACAGCGTTGCTAAGCCCCGTCACCAAAAGCGGCACGTCAAGCTCGTTTATGGCGTGAACGTTCTTCGTATCTGCCAAAGTTACGTCGCCTAACGATTTATTCATGACTTCCGTCAAAGTGTTCCATGTGCCCAAATCTTTCCATTCGCCCTTGTACCTGAGAACTCCGATGCTTTTTTCATTTTCGACTACGGCGTAATCGAACGAGATCGGCGCAACATCTGCGTAACTGTTATATAATTCTTTATATGAAATATACCCCCCCTGGATTGTCCTCGCCTTATCTGATATATATGAAAGTTTCATGGCGAACACGCCGCTGTTCCAAAGAGCGCCTTCTCTTATATATTCGGCGGCTGTCGTCTCGTCGGGTTTCTCGCGGAAAAACTTTACATCCGATATTTCATCGTCGGTTTCGGGAAAAATATAGCCGTATTTCGCCGAAGGATATGTGGGCGTTATCCCCATAAGCATAATGTTCTTATCGCTTATCGCGGCAATTTCGCCCAATTTTTTTACATAATCATAGAAATTAAGCTCTACATAAGGGTCTACAGGCATAAATACAACAACTTCGTCTTTATCCGCCTTTTTCTTATCGACAAGATACAAACTCGCCAGAGCAATCGCGGGAAATGTGTCGCGACGCAACGGTTCTTTTGATACGGATATATCGTCGCCGCATTGGTTGATGAGTATGGAAAGCTGTTTCTTTGGCGCGGCTATGGTTATCTTTGCCTCGGGCACAGCTTTTTTTATATCGGCGAACACTTTTTGAATCATTGATGAAAATTCGCCGTTATCTTCAAATATACGCAAGAACTGTTTAGACCGAATATCGTTCGACAGCGGCCAAAGCCTTTTGCCCGAGCCGCCGGATAACAAAACTATATGCAACCTACACACATCCTTTTGTCAGAAATAAGTTGTTAGAGATGCCCATAAGTATGTTCTAATCATCAAGGTTTAGCTTCCGTAAAAAGTTTTCCGACGTATGAAAAACGCCAACAATATACACAATATCCATTTCAATGCGAAATATAACGCGATAATTCATTTTCGATACTAACGCTTCTCTATATCCTATACGCTGTAAAAAATCAT
>JAFXOC010000548.1 GCA_017529085.1 Selenomonadaceae bacterium
AAGAGAAAGAGAAAAGAAAGAAGAAACTTGACTAGAAAAGAAGGTAGCTTGTTGGATAAATATGTAGTGGCGAGAGTTTTGAGCGTGATGACGTTTTCGCTGTTTGGGGCGTTGTTTTTTCCGATGTTACTTGCCCTTTTTATGGAATACGCTGAAGGCGGATCGGTTTTTTTGCTGATAATGGTTATCGCATTGATAATCTCGTTTGAGCTTAAAAGTTATTCGCACGGAGTTTCCAAAAATGCAAAATTGCAGGTAAAAGATGGGGTTGCTATTACCGTTTTCGGATGGACGTTGATATCGGTTTTGGGGATGTTGCCCTATTTTTTGTCCGGGGAACTATCCGCATTGGACGCGTTTTTGGAATCGGTGTCGGGTTTTGCGGGCGTGGGCGGTACTGTCGCTACAGACGTGACAAAATTTTCGCCCGCCATACTTTTGTGGAGAAGCCTTACGAATTGGATAGGAGGCTTAGGGATAATATTGTTATTTATGGCGATAATTCCGCAAAAGGGCGCCTTTTTTATGATAAAGGCGGAAAATTCCTTTGCAAGCGAACGCGAACTTCCGAAAGTACGAGACCATGCAAAAGCGATATTTGCGATTTACGCCGCTATTACGTTTTTTTGCCTTGATACTTTTATGATTTTGGGCGCAGATACTTTTAGCGCCGTAAATCACGCGTTAACCACCGTATCTACGGGAGGTTTTTCCGTGTTTAACGATGGACTTATGGCGTACCATAATCCTAAAATTGAACTCGCCGCCGCCTTTTTTATGATAATTTCGGCGGTGAGTTTTCCGCTTTACTTAACGGCTGTTAGGAAAGGCGCAAAGGAACTTTTTAAGAGCACGGAACTTCGGGCTTTTTTAATAATAATCGCTGCGGCTACGATATTTATAACGGTTGACTTGTTTATAAACGGTAAAAACGACTTTTTCGGAGGATTGCATCTGGCGTTTTTCCATGTCACGTCCATATCTTCGACCACAGCGTTTACAACGGATGATTTTGCCGAATGGCCTTCTTTTTCAAAGGGAGTATTGCTTTTTCTCATGTTTGTAGGCGGCTGCGCGGGAAGCACGGCGGGGGGAGTTAAGATATTCCGCATTGTGCTCTTAGGCAAGATGATTGGAGTTATTCTCAAACAAAAACTGCATCCTCAACAAATAATAACGGCGAAAATGAACGGCAAGACCGTGCCCGACGAAATTTTTTTCGGAGCGTCAAGGCTCTTTTTCGCTACGTTAATAATAGATGCGGCTTTTGCGGGATTTTTGATATTAAACGGCTTGGAATTGGACGATTCGATTTTGGTGGCAATTTCCACAATGGCAAGCGTAGGTCCGGGTTTTGGCATTGAAGGCGCGATGAGCAATTATTCTCTTTTGCCAGATTTTGCAAAACTAATCGCCGCCGCCGTCATGATATTAGGCAGGCTTGAAATATTCACCGCCTTGGTGTTTTTCACGAGAGATTTTTGGGAGACGGATTGGTAAAAACGCTGATTAACGGCGCATGGCTTCGGCTTGGAGTGGTATCGGCGCTTTAGCACCGTAAATGCCGCCCATGCCAAGAAGAATTTTTGGATAGACTCGTAATATAAACGAGGCGTTTATTTATGATAAAGAAAAATGCGCATCTTGCGAATTATTATGCGCCCCTAAACCGGACATCATGTTTGCGTCGGACGCTTCCCCGTCAAGATTTCTTCCAAT
>JAFXOC010000549.1 GCA_017529085.1 Selenomonadaceae bacterium
ACTCTTTCCGCAAAAGAGAGAGTCGCAGCGCTTGAAAACGAAATAAAAAAAATAAACCCTCCCTTTAGGATAAGCGTCAACCATACATTCGCGTTGGTTTACATAGACGGCGTTTCATCTTGCGAAACCTTTGTAATGCAAGCGATGTTAAACACCGGCAAATTCCCCTGTCCGTATATAGGTGGCAGCGCCGGCGGTAAGTTGGATTTTCAAAACACTTATATTTACGACGGTCAAAGAACCCTGCAACATCACGCCGTCATTACTTTTATAAGGCTAAAGCACGATTACCGTTACGGTATTTTTAAATCTCAAGCGGCGGATCGCTTGAACGATTCGTTTACCATAGGCACCGCCAACACGTCGCTGCGCCATATCGAAACGGTAGTTACCGACAAAGGAACGGTTCCTTTTGTAGACGCTTTAAAAGAAAAACTTCATGTAAATTCAATCCCCGCGCTAAACACCGCCCTTGAAAAATACACCTTCGCTTCGGATATTCGCGGAGAAAACTATATACGAAATCTTATGAGAATAGACGAAGCTACGGGCAAGGTATATTTCTTCTGCGACATAGCGACGGGCGAAAAACTCTACCTACTTCGCCGCACATCTCTTGCAAAAACTTTATCCGAGGATTTGAGAAAATTTGAACAGAAAAAGCCAAAACCCATAGGCGGCATTTTAAACGATTGCCTTTCAAGGCGGCTTATGTACGCTGATGAAACGAACCATATCGACGAATTTGAAGGCGTTGATATTGCGGGGTATTCAAGTTTCGGAGAAATTTCGGGACTGCACGTCAACGAAACCTTGACCGCTATCTTTTTCTATCATGTGCCTTCAGGGGTTAGTTTCAGTGATGAGTATATAGATAATTTTGCGCAGAATTACGCAGGTTGCATAGATTACTTCTCGAAGCGTATCATTGGCGCAGGCGCTTATGCCGGAGCGCTTAAAGACGACCTTATAGACATGATGCGGAGCTATCAGGCGAAAATGCCGGGCATTACCGCCGCCATGGGAAGCATAGGCGATTGTGTGAACGGTATCAGGCAAATAACAATGGATCTTTCCAAGGCAACAAACGAACAGAACGCCATGTTCTCGGATCTTTTGAAAGAAAATCACGACATTGCGCCAAAACTTGAGTTGTTAAGCGCCAACACCAAGAAAATCAACGAGGTAATGAAGGTTATAAGCGAAATCGCGTCCCAAACCAACCTTCTAGCCTTAAACGCGGCGATTGAAGCGGCGCGAGCCGGCGAAGCGGGACGAGGTTTTGCGGTTGTGGCGCAGGAAGTAAAGAAACTAGCCGAAAATACTCAACAGGGACTTTCCAATTCCGACGCGGTATTGAAGTTGTTGCTTACGGATGTAACCGATATAGAAAAAATACTTTCCACAAATAAAGGACTGGAAAACAGGATTGAGCATTTTGAGGGAGAATTTGCCTTGCGCATGAAAAATTTGCAAGAGAGTCTTGCTTCCGGTTTTGAGGAAATCGAAACTTCCGCGGCTTCCGTTACGG
>JAFXOC010000550.1 GCA_017529085.1 Selenomonadaceae bacterium
ATCATGTCTCCGACCTTATCATCACTATCTATTAGGACGCAACTCATACCGGCTTTGTTAAACGCTCTATACGCCAAAGTTCCCCATCCGTTGCCGCAAAATATGACGATTTCTTTTTCGGACATAGTTCCTAACAAGAAATCAACGGTTGGGAACGCCTCTATTTTAATATTTGCCACAATCGCTTCATGATCAATGTTGTCATAATAATTTTTCGGCAACATTAAATTTCCGGCTTCGTCATATTCTCCCCTTACTTGAAAAGCAAACTTTGCCACATAAACATTAAATTTCGTTTCTTTCGCCTTATTGTATAAATAATGCGCCGCATTGAACTCTTTTTCGGTAAAGTAAAAAGGACCCGCATTTAATTCCCTACAATATGAGGTTATCTCTGCGCTGACCACAATGTTTTTCACATTAAGATTACGACATTTATCCAAAAAAACATCAATTTCTTTTTCATCAGAATTGTAATTCATAACGTTAAATTTCACGAATACGTTATCCGGCGAACAATCGACATATTTAGCGATATTTCTCCATACCGAATCGTATTTATCATGTCCTTTAATCCTCATGAACGTCTTTTTGGTGCCAGAATCTACGCTAACAAACACAATGGCGTCTCCCGATTCCAATGCGTTGTAAGTCGCCTTGGAAAATAAAATGCCGTTTGTGTGTATACGTTGCCTATAACCGTTATCGGAAATCGCTTTAACCGCTTCCTCAAATCCAAGATGTGAAGTAGGTTCACCCCCCCCAGTCAAAAAGCACACTTCGGCTAATAAGATTATTCTCGGAAAATTCCTTTATCCAAGGCGCAATATCGTAACCATCGTTTTTTCCGCCCACTCTGACATCGCAGTAAATACAATCGCTGTTGCAACTGTGCGACAAGCCGACTACCGCAAAAGAAATCGGCATAAAACGATATTCCCTCAATGAACATAACGGACATTTACGACACGGAAAACTTTCATCTTGAAACAGTTCCAATAATCGATAGATATGTTCATAGAACTTTTCAACGGAGAAATCAGATATGTCGCTCACGAACGATACTTCTTTCGGCTTGATTCTAAGCGTAGCTTCATGACACAAAGAAACGCCGTTCGGTTCAAAATTAATCCGACTTCCGCTTACGGAATCGCAAAAATATATTTGTTTATTTTCAAATTTATCGATAAGCTTTTGTACGGCTTTTAACATGAATATCACCTCATATTTTTTGTATATATCTGTCAATAAGCATTCTTATAGTTCTAAAGCTTAAAATTCTATGCACATTATCTTTTGGCAATCCGCGTTTTTCCAGTATATCGACAATTTCTCCGTGCCATATTTTATCCAAAGATAATATTATTCCCTTATCTCCCGTATCGACATCTATTTCTTCTATGCTATAAACGCGTACCCCATCAACGAACGCTTCTTGTGGTCTACCTGTTATTATAAAACCGGAAACTTTTATGCCTAGCATTTTTAAGCAACGGTATACCACTTCACCCCAATG
This sequence comes from Selenomonadaceae bacterium, assembly GCA_017529085.1. Lineage (GTDB taxonomy): Bacteria > Bacillota > Negativicutes > Selenomonadales > Selenomonadaceae > RGIG9201. Next base: position 1,517 of record JAFXOC010000550.1, read on the forward strand.
TCCCGCGCCATAACAATATATTTCTTTATGTTTTTTACAAAAGTTTAGCAAATCAGGCAAAACATCGTTTTTCCTATCCTTATCAAGCGGTCGTTCAATCACTTCGTCCGGGGAACTGCACTCTTTGATGTAATTTAGATTCTCTTCCTCGCGAGGGTAACTTTTTGATAAAAAATTATAGTATACCTTTTCCGATTCAGACAAATCGTTAACAGCATTGATAAACAAAGCTTCTTCCTCGGGAGTTACATCCTCCCGTAAGCGTTGCTTTTCGATAGCCGTAGCGATAAGAGCATTCAACCTATTACACTTTAAATTCTTTAATTCAGGTATCTTACTCATCAAATAATTATAATCAGCTGTAGCTACATTCGTGTTGCTTACGCAATAATTATGAACAGTCGCATACTGCATTATATGTTCTTTACCGGACAACTTGATGAACTCTTTCAATTTAGAATGATATTGCGTCATCCTAGCGCCTGTTGTTTCATCCAAAGATATGTATACAGATAAATGCTCCGTAATTTCTATATTCTTCTTACTTTCATACAGTGGTAATATTGCTCCTCCAAAATCCGGGAATATGCAATCAAAAAATTCTCCATACTTTTTTTGCACTCGCTCTATAAGACCACTATGCAAAAAACCAATAATAATGCAACCATTGCCTACAGCGCGTTTAGTAGACATAGTATAGTCTTTCCAAGACATTCTATCCAATAACGTTGTCATTGAATCAACATATTTCCAACCTGTTAGAATTGGCTCCTGAAAATTTAAAATTCCTGATGTATTACGCGCTTCTTCCGTATTATCATCCAGTTCATATAAATCCGAATAATAGACTATGGTTTCCGGTAAATTTGATTCATTTATATAGTTGTATGTTTTTTCGAGAGCATCACTATAAAAGAACATTTTGTTCTGTATATAGCCGACATATTTTCCATTTGCATAAGGAAATGCAAACTTCCAATTTGCCGTCAACCCCTTTTTAGGACATTTAATATATTTAAAACGCTCGTCAGCATATTTATCAAAGATTTCTTTTGTATTGTCATCTCCGTTGTCTGACACAATTACTTCAAAATCTTTAAATGTTTGACTTTTTAACGACTTTAATCCGTATTCAATCCACCTTGCCCTATTAGCGGTAGGAATAACAATAGAAAAGAAAGCCATCTCTTATTCACTCTCCATATTTTTTTTATTATCTTGTATATATTTTTCAACTATCTCTATCGGCGACAGCGACTTATACCCCATTTCCGCCGCCTTGGAACTATCCAGGCAAAAAGGCGGACGAATACCTTCCGCCACCTTTATTTTGGAAGACGATTTCGTTAATTCTTTCATTTTTGATACGATTTCCCGTATCGAAGAGCTCTCGCTACACGCCAAATTTATTACGTCGTAGCGCCAATGCTCCTGCTCTAACAACTCGCCCACAAACCTTGCCAAATCGTCCGCCCAAACAAAATTTTTTGTTTGAAAATCCGGCGAATAAATAGTGACAGGCTCGCCTCGGAGCATTTTTTCCAATGTGTTCGCCATCCATACGCCGCGACTGCCCCTGCCTATAATGCCCGGCATTCTAAGGCTTACGCTCTCGATACTCTTATCATCGCAAAGCATCCGTTCCGCCAAATATTTTGTCAGACCGTAATAATCTTGATTAATGCGATCCGCATTCTCACTCACGGGCGTTTGACGAAATTCGCCGTAAACGCCTATGGTAGAGAAATATATTACGCGTTTGATACCCTTATCGTGAGCATAATCCAACAAACGCTCCATAACGTCAATGTTCCCGCGC